>CAZTJM010000161.1:0-10471 GCA_964613865.1 uncultured Limnohabitans sp.
GTAAAACGTATGTTTCCTCTAGTCGTGTCATTTTTTAAAATGCCGGTCACTTGATAAAAAAGAACCATCCCGATAACCATCGGGACAAGATTTGCCCCCGATAGTTATCAGGGCCCCAACCGCGCGAAGCCGGACGCTGGCCCGCTGGCAAATCCGCCCACCGCGCCTATCCGATTTGGATTTTGTGCTAGACTGGCCAAACTTCAAAGTGACACCAGGCTTTTAACGCCCATCGAAACTTGACCATATCCGTCGCCAACCTACTTCTCCAGAAGCTGAAATAACCCCTCGTGGCTCTTGCGAGAACGTGAACCGCTCGCGAATGCGCTGAGGCGTTATAAATTCTCCTTTTCCTCAGCGATCTCTGTGGTAAAATATCACTTAAGTATCACCGCCACCTCACTTGGCTCAAATCCGATTCGTTGGGCGTTGACATAAATTGAATCGCCCACAGCCGCCTCGAATGCTTTGGAATAGAGTTGCCATCCCTCACTTTTGGCTTTCTTGTAAGAAATAATAGCAGAGGGAGTTGCCGAGCTCAGGCTAACTTTCCCTCCTTGGTAATCTACTTTTGGAGCCTTGGTAATTGGAGGCGTGTCCTGCCCGTTCCACCAATTTCTCACCATTTCCATTTCATTCAGCGCACCGAGATCGCCATAGGCCAGCAACCACTCTTCATGCGCCATTCGCAGCTCTGCAAGCTTTTCGGCGTGACTTGGATCTTCCGCCAGATTGACAAATTCCCAGGGATCAGATTGGGTATCGTAAAGCTCTTCTACTGGCTTAGTTTGGGCAAACCAGCGATCTTGATTCTTATCCAAAAGGCCTTTCTCGTGCAAATCCAAGAGGTGGCCCATCAGCGGATTTTGAAGACGGTAGCGGATATTCTGATAGTTGGGCTTCTCAGGCATGTAGTTGCGGATGTATTTATAGCGACCATCCGAGACAGCTCGGACGCGGTCGTACTCCGAGTCCATACGGTCACGCGCAGCATAGATGTATTTTCGGGGTTCGGCTTTTTGTTTTCCTAGGAAAGCCTGCCCCTGCATGGTTTCCGGTATCGGCACTCCAGCGAGTGAAAGTAGCGTCGGGCCAAAATCCACAAAGCTGACCAATTCCTCCGTTTTCGTTCCTCCTTCCAGCCAGGGTGCTTTGACCAAAAGCGGTACTTTCAGGCCCCGATCATACAATTCCCGCTTGAAATAGGGCATGCCATCCCCATGGTCGGAATAGAAGAAAATGATGGTGTTGTCATACAGACCGTCGTCCTTGAGCTGTGCGATGACCTCTCCCACCTGCTCGTCCATCCGCATCACATTGGTTACAAAACGAGCCAAAGTCCTCCGCGTCACCGAGTCGTCGGGATAAACTGGTGGTACGGTGACGGAATCTGGGTTTACGAGTAGGCTATCTTTTCCTTCCCTTGCCCAAACCTGCGATTCATGCGTCGTTGTGAAGTTGAAGATGGAGAAAAAAGGCTGATTGGGATCGGTACGGTTTCTCCAGTGGGCCTTGTTGCTGCTATCGTCCCACATGCCAGCAGGACTCCTGAATTGGTAATCTTCCTTGGAGTTGTTGGTCACAAAGTAGCCTGCTTGGCGCAGGTAGATGGGATAGGGAAGCATTCCCTCCGGCAAAAGCGTGGAATAGCCCTTGAATCCCGGAGGATAGGCATCGCCCGCGGCTGCCGAAGGCGCCAAGGTCCGCATATGCATCGCCCCGATGGAGGTCTGATAAGCTCCCGTGATCAAAGCCGCACGACTAGGTGCACAGACTCCCGCGGTGGAGTATGCGTTGCTGTACTGCAGCGACTCCTTTGCCAAGGCGTTGAGATGGGGAGTTTTGCCTCCCGTACCTCCATAGCTCTCCAGATGCTCGGGCGACATGTCTTCGCAAACTATCCAAACGATATTAGGCCGCTCGGGATAGCTAACTCTTTCGGAAAGCTTCTCTTTTCTCTGGCAGGAAAAAATAAAGGGAATCAAACAAAGCAGGGCAAAATGTTTCATTTCAGGTTAGGTTGGATCAAAAGGAAAGATCAATAGTTTCACTTTTCGCAGCTAATTGAAAAGTAGTTCCTTAAAATAACAAAGATTGGTTTACTCCGGCATCCTGCCTAACTTCCTATTTGGACAGAAACATCTACCAAGCATCCATACCCATGACAAACAGACGAAATTTCCTTAAGACAGCAGGCCTCGCTTCCGCGGCGATTGGCTTTGGTATGCCCCACCTTTCCTTTGCAAGGCCCAAAGACGAGCTTTTCAAAATCTCACTGGCCGAGTGGTCGCTCAACAAGATGCTCTTCGGCAAAAAAATGGACCACCTCGACTTCGCCATCGAGGCAAAAAAACACAAGATCGATGCGGTCGAGTACGTCAACCAGTTTTTCAAGGATAAGGCTCAAGACAAAGCCTACCTCCAGGAGATGAAAACCCGGGCCGATGGCGAGGGAGTCACCTCCGTATTGATCATGATCGACGGAGAGGGACAGCTCGGCGCTGCCAAGCCGGAGGACCGACAGCAAACCGTCGAGAACCACAAAAAATGGGTGGAAGCCGCCAAATTCCTCGGCTGCCATGCCATCCGCGTCAATGCCTACACGGCTGTACCCTATAGCACCGATCCCAAGCTCGCCAAGGAAGCCATCGACGTCTGCAGCTCCACTTTTCGCCGAATATGTGAGTTTGCCGAAGACTTTGACATCAATGTAATCATCGAAAATCACGGTGGGTATTCCTCGAATGGCAAGTGGCTGGCGGAGCTAATCAAAGAAACCGCACACCGCAGAGCCGGCACATTGCCCGATTTTGGAAATTTTAGAATCCATACCGAAAATGGTGTCGTCAGCAGTTACGATTCTTATCGAGGCGTAGACGAACTGATGCCAAGTGCAAAGGGGGTCAGCCTCAAGCCTACGGTTTGGGACGACCACGGGAAAGAGCATCCTCTGGACTATGAGCGCATGATGAAGATAGTAATGGCGCACAACTTCCACGGCTATGTGGGAATAGAGCATGGAGCAGAAGGCCGGGAGTGGGAAAGTATAGAAGAGATCCGGGTCAATTTGGACATGATACGCAGGACTTTGCAAAACGCATAAGCAACGAAGAGGCAGTCTCATAACTGATGTTTGTCACATTGAGCGAAGTCGAAATGCGGCTGTATTCACTGTAAATGGCCTTCGACTCCGCTCAGGCTGACACAATTAGGCCTTTTGAGACAGCCTCTTTGTTTATTTCTTCAACTCGAGCAATTCAAAAGCCAGCAGGTCTTCCCTATTTTCTGGATTGTCAGGGTGGTTGACGGAAAGATAAAGCCCCTTTTTCCCGACAAAGAAATTACTGGGCAGGTAGCTACCTGCTTCAAACTTCCGCTCCGTCAGCACATTCAGGTCCTCATCCAAAACCATGACAACAAAGGCCCCCGGGCTGCTGCGCAAGGCGCTCAGCTGTTCGTCTGATTCCACGGCAACTGTGGGAAATGCAAAGCGGTAGTAGACCTTTCTATAAGAATCATAAATTAGCGACTCGTATCGGGACTTGGCAAAGAAATATTCGCTGAAGCCTCTTCCGTCCACGTCTTTTGACAAGGTCGGCATGGTTTCTTCCAAAAACCCGCTCCCCACCTCTCTAGACTCCCAATCGCCCGAATTCAATGTTGTCGTGAAAATTCGGTGGTCCCCCATAAAGGAAACAACTATGCGATCTTCCCGGCTTACAAGACTATATTCCAGCTGCTTCAGGCCACGAGACAGGTAGTCTGTTGGAAATCCGTATGGCAACAATCTACTCACTCCCGTCTCCAAATCTATGGCTGCCAGCAAAGCGACTGTGTCCAGCTTTTCCTGGGTAAATTCCGTGATCCGACCGTCAGCCCTCAGCTTCACCACTAGTTCCTTTCCAGCGACGCTTGGAGTTGAGACATAGTAGCTGTTGTGGGGAAAGATCATGGGATAGCCTTCGGAAAGCGTGTATCGGAGACGGTTTTTGATCTGACCGGTGGTGTCGGTGAGGATGATAAAAGGACTCATCTGGGGAAAAATGAAGATGCTGTCCAAGCGGTGTACATGGAAATAGCCTACCCTGACTCCCTGATCTCCTTCACGCTCAAACGTGATCTTCTTTTCGAGCTTCTGGTTTTCCAAGTCAAAGACCAGAAGCGAATTGGAATTTTGGTCGGCACTGAACAGCAAGGGCTTGCTCGCCTCGAAAAATTCCAAACCAAGGCTGACATTGGAGGTTTTCTCATCTAGAGAAAGAATTATCTTCTCTCCGGAAGGCACTAAGCTCCAAGAAAGAGCAGCTTTTGGTTCATCGGGTTTGCAGGAAAATACAAATGCCAGCGCAAGAATGAGAAGCAGGTAATTAATTTTGAACATCTTAAAAACGTAAGGCCTAAAACTAAACCCATCAAAACAAATCGCAAAGCTCTTTTTAGTTTATTTATGAAACAACAACTTGGTCAACTCACTCTTTTAGTCAGAGATTACGATGAAGCGATCATCTACTACACGCAGATTCTAGGCTTTGAACTCTTGGAAGATACTCCGATGAGCGAAACCAAACGCTGGGTAAGGGTGTCACCGCCCGGATCAGCCTGCCATTTACTATTGGCAAAAGCAGTCGGCGAAGCACAGGAAACGCAAATTGGAAACCAGACAGGCGGAAGGGTTTTTCTCTTTCTCTATACGGATGACTTTTATCGGGATTTTCATACCTACCGATCAAAAGGAGTGGAATTCCTGCGTGAGCCTGCCGAGGAGCCCTACGGAATCGTATCGGTCTTCAAAGACCTCTATGGGAACCTTTGGGATCTCATCCAGCCTATCGAGTAGGCAGTCCCAGTTTCCAGTCGGCAGGTTGTCATCGTCTCACTTGGATCTTGGCTCCTTTGTCTTGATACTAGCTACTTGATACTTTACTGACTACCTTTATCCACCTCAACCGACACCTCCCTTGGAATCCCAACCCAACAATCCCCTTCACGGCATCCGACTGGATACAATCCTAAACCATCTCGTGGACACCTATGGATGGCCACAATTGGGTGAGCGTATTCCGATTCGGTGCTTTACCCACAATCCCTCAATCAAGTCCAGTTTGACTTTTCTGAGAAAAACTTCATGGGCAAGGGAGCGCGTCGAGGGGCTATATCTCAAGTCGCTGAGGGATGCGAAAAGAACCGGCAAGGAATAGAAAAAGTTTTAGAAGACAGCCAAAAGAGAGAGGTGGACACAGAACCCACCTCTCTTGCTTGATCACTCAACCTAATTTCTTTTGATCAGGATTTTAATCTCGCGATAGGCGTCCTCGCCCCCTTGGTTACCTGATCCATTGTACAGAGGATCTCCGCATCCAAAGGCAAAAACACATCGACACGCGATCCAAATTTGATAAAGCCAAACTCGCCACCCTGTTCGAGCTTAGATCCTGGCTTTACGTACCATTTGATTCTTCTCGCCAACGCGCCGGCGATCTGTCTGACCATGATTTTGGTTCCCTTCGTATCGCGGATCACCATGGAGGTACGTTCATTTTCGGTGCTTGACTTAGGATGCCAGGCTACCAGATATTTACCTGGATGGTAGTGAAAATACTCAACCTCGCCCTTCACAGGTGAGCGGTTTACGTGAACATTGATCGGGGACATGAAGATGGAAACCTGCTTGCGCTTTTCCTTCAGGTATTCATCTTCAAAGGCCTCCTCGATCACTACGATTTTGCCGTCGGCTGGCGCATATACTATCCCTTCTTCATTGGGGAGGGGGAAAATCGGGTTCCTGAAAAACTGCAATACGATCAGATACAGCACCACACTGACGATCACGGCTAGGTTGATCAGGAGCCTTTCCTCGGGGAGATAATAATATAGGAGGTAGTTGAGCGCCACTAGGATGATCATCATCCAAAACAGCAAAACCCTTCCTTCTTTATGAATTGTCATCATGTTTCTTAAATCGAAAAAGCGCGGGGAATCGTTCCCCACGCCTCAAAGTTAAACCTTTTGCTTCAAAACAGCCTTAGAAGCCTCCGCGGAAGCTGTAGGTCTTGGCGACTTTGTCGATCGCCACGATGTAGGCGGCGATTCTCATAGGCACATTATATTTTACAGATGCTTGATAGACGTTGTCAAAGGCATCTTTCATGATCCGGTCGGAGCGGCGATTCACACGGTCGGCGGTCCACTTGTAGCCCAGACGGTTTTGAACCCACTCGAAATACGAGACGGTCACTCCTCCAGCGTTGGCGAGGATGTCGGGAACAGCCATTATGCCCTTCTCATTGATGATGGCATCTGCTTTTGCGGAGGTCGGGCCATTGGCACCCTCCACGATCAATTTTGCCTTTATCTTGTCCGCATTGGCTATGGTGATCACGTCCTCCATGGCAGCAGGCACCAATACGTCGACATCCAACGTCATCAGATCGCCTGGATTGTCCATTTTATCACCGCCACTGAATCCTTCCAAAGTCCCATTGTGCGCGTCCTTGTGCTTGATCGCTTCTTGGATATTGATCCCCCCGGCGTTGTAGAATGCCCCGGTGTGATCTGAGATGGAGACGATCTTGAGCCCGCGTTCTTCCAAGAGCTGGGCTGCCCATCCACCCACATTACCAAACCCCTGCACCGCGCACGTCGCTGAGAATGGATTGATTTTCAATTTCTGCATTGCTGCGAGGGTTGAAACCATCACCCCACGGCCAGTCGCTTCGGTTCGTCCCAAAGACCCTCCAAGTACCAGCGGCTTGCCGGTGACCACGGCAGGAATCGTCATGCCATGGGCTTTGGAGTATTCGTCCATCAGCCATGCCATCTCCCTAGGCCCTGTCCCCATATCGGGAGCTGGAATGTCTTTGTCCGGGCCAAAGACGTCGATCATTGCCATGGTATAGGCTCTGACCAGGCGCTCGATTTCACCCTTGGACATCTCGCGTGGATTGCATCGAACTCCTCCTTTGCCTCCACCGTAGGGAATGTCAACCACTGCGCATTTCCAGGTCATCCAGGCAGCCAAAGCGCGGACTTCGTCCAGGTGCACATCGGGCGCAAAGCGGATTCCGCCCTTTGCAGGGCCGAGGATGTTGGAATGGATGACCCGAATCCCCTCGAAAACCTGGATGTTGCCATTGTCCATGGTGATCGGCAGGGATACGATTACTTGCTTGGCGGGATTCTTCAACACGTTGTAAACTTCATCGGAGAGTCCAAGTTTCTCGGCAGCGATGTTGAATCTTTCCATCATTGACTCCAGGGGATTTTCTTTATCCTTGATCGGAGCCGGTTCAATGTAAGCCATATTTGGGTTCTTAAATTGGTTTGTGAAATGCTGCACAAACTTACTTAGATTTTCAGAGCGCCCGTGCTTGCGTTAAAAGATTTTCAAAAAAGCGGTGATAAAGGGTGCCGAAAGTAACAATCCGTCAAAACGATCCATAAAACCGCCATGACCGGGAAGGTGATTTCCGGAGTCTTTGATTTCTATTGACCGCTTAAAAAGCGACTCGATCAGGTCTCCATAAGTACCCGCAATGATGATGATACCGGCGATGACCAGCCACTTCCAGTCCTCGATCACCTGGAAATACTGCGAAAGGACGAAGGCCACGGCGATCGCCGCAAAAGCTCCGCCGAGGAATCCCTCCCAGGACTTCTTCGGGGACACTCGTTCAAAGAGCTTGGTCTTGCCAAATTTGGTTCCCGCGAAATAGGCTCCCGTATCACTGGCCCACAGGATAAGCAGGCAACCGATCAAAATCTCATAGTGGTACACCTTACCCTCCGAAAAGACCGCAAGATTCAGCAAAGAAAAAGGCAGCGCCACATAGAAAATCCCCAAGTAGGTGTATGCGACACCGGTAAAGGGTTTTTTGTCCGTCTTCTTGTAAAGCTTGATGAAGAATGTCAGGGAAACGATCGGAAAAATCAGGTAGAGGTATTCATTGGGCAGCCGCTCTTTTTCGATCATGAAGGTCAAGGTGAAAATCATGATGCCCAGGAAAGTCCCGAAACTCCTCAGCGGAAGCATCCCATCCAGACCGGTGAGTTTATAGAACTCCATCTGGGAAAATCCCAAAATCGCGGCGAAAACGACAAAATAGGTCCAATCGGAATAGATGGCGGCCGAAACGACAATCACCGCCCCTATTGCCGCGGTGATCGCACGCTGGCCCAGGTTACTATAATTATTAATGTTGAAACGTGATCTCATTTTGAATCAATTGCATTGCCGCCAGCGCGTCTCCCTGGACCACCAGCACCTCGTACGTCCCAAACACGTTGTAGATGGTTTCTTTACTACTCATCACTACCGCGGGAATCTTGTTTTCTTCCAGTACCGCCTTGACTATCTCCGCACGAATCTGGTTTTGATCCTCATACACTTTGATCCAATTCTCCATCTTTTGCTGGATTGATTTTTTTAAAGTAAAAGAATCCAACCATAAGAACCAACAGGCCCGTGATCGCAGCAGGGTAGGAGACCGTGTCCGTCGATTCCAAGTCAAAATCGACCAAACCCTGATTAGCCATATAAATCACCAGCACGGTCAGGGCATTGTTAAACACGTGTGCGAGGATAGGATAAAGCAAGCTGCCAGAGTAATGGTAGAGATAGCCGAAGAGCGCTCCGAGGAAGACCCGCGGCAAGAAACCGTAAAACTGCACGTGGATCGCAGAAAATATGATGGCGGTAAGCCAAATCCCCCAATGGGCCGAATTGGTGTAAAGCTTCATTTTGGGCTGGAGTACCCCGCGGAAAAACATTTCCTCTCCGATCCCCGCAAAAACCCCAATTACCAAAATCCCCGTCAGCAACTCCGGAATCGTCTGAAAATCCGTCAAAAACCTAGTCAGCTCCATCAGCTGGGTTTCCATTTCTTTCATCCAGTCTTCCAGTCCTGCCATGGATTCGGGCAGATCCAGCTGCGCATTCCAATAGACTAGCAAGCCATTGAAAAACATCGCGCCCAAGGTAATTGCGAGTGCCACACCAAAACTCTTCCCATTGAATCTGGATCGCTGCACGTCCCAATGAAGCTCGGCTTTGTCTATAAACCTTGTGATCACCCAAGCAGCTACCCAAAAGCCGATTCCAGAGCCGATCCCTTGTACAAAAAGCATTGCCATGCGCCCATTGGGCACATCAAAGTTGCCCGTCATCAAGCCTAAAAGGTCTTCAATGCTGATATTATAGAGTGTCGGGATGAGTGCCAAAGCGAAACCCTGAAGAAGAATCAGTACGCCAAAAGTGACTAAAACAATGACTATCAAGGACAAGAGCCAATTCTTTCGGCTACCAATTTCAGTTCGGGTTTCGTATATCTCCATAATTTGGGGTAAATTTACGCCAAATTTAGAATTGAGAAGTGGTTAAGATTGGAAAGTTAGAGCTGGGGGAGTTTCCCCTACTGCTCGCCCCGATGGAAGATGTAAGCGATCCACCCTTTCGCGCAGTCTGCAAACAAAACGGGGCAGACCTCATGTACACCGAGTTTATCAGCTCAGAAGGCCTCATCCGGGATGCCGCCAAAAGCGTCCAGAAACTGGATGTCTATGACTACGAGCGACCCGTGGGAATCCAGATTTTCGGCAACGAGATCGAGTCCATGCGTGAGGCCGCGGCGATTGCCGAGGCAGCCGGACCGGACATTTTGGATATCAATTATGGGTGTCCCGTCCACAAAGTCGCCTGCAAAGGAGCTGGCGCGGGAATCCTTCTTGACATCGACAAGATGGTTGCGATGACAGCGGAGATCGTCAAGCGGGTCAAAATTCCCGTAACGGTCAAAACCAGGCTCGGCTGGAGTCATGACACCATCCGGATTGTGGAAGTAGCTGAGCGTCTACAGGATGTGGGCATACAGGCCATCTCCATCCATGCCCGCACCCGACAGCAGATGTACAAGGGCGAAGCGGACTGGAGCTACCTTAATCTTGTCAAGGAAAACCCAAGACTTCACATCCCGGTCTTCGGCAACGGCGACATCGATACTCCCGAAAAAGCTGCAGAATACCGAGCCAAATACAATGTAGACGGCATGATGATCGGACGCGCTTCCATAGGCTACCCCTGGATTTTCAACGAAATCAAACATTTCTTCGAAACTGGCGAGAGGCTGCCCGCGCCTGATCTGAACGAACGCATAGCCGTCACAAAAAAACACCTCGACTTTTCCGTCGAGTGGAAAGGTGAAAAACAAGGGATCCTAGAGATGCGACGTCACTACACCAACTACTTCCGCGGCATGCCAAACTTCAAGCCTTTCCGCACGGAGATGGTCACGGCCGACACGTATGAGCAAGTGTCGGAAATTCTGGGCCAAGTTGCCGAAGCCTACGCGGATTACGAGTTTCAATACTGACTGACAAAGACCTCAGAATTTTCATCGCTGAGGTCTTTTTTTTGACCTTTTTTACAGCCGAATTAGTTCCTTTGCTGACGCCAATCTTTTTCCCGACTAAATGAGTA
>CAZTJM010000162.1:0-10373 GCA_964613865.1 uncultured Limnohabitans sp.
GCTTCGTATCCTCGGCATTCAGCTTCACGGCATAGAAGTTCTTGTTGATATGCTCGATTACCTTGGGATCGGTGAAGGTCTCCTTGTCCATTTTTTTGCACCAGCCGCACCAGTCGGTATACACATCCACGATGAGCATTTTCGGAGATTGCTCGTTTGCGGCAATTGCCTCTTCAAATTTCATCCAAGTGATTTCTTCTTGGGCTTGCAGCGAAAAACTCACCAAAGCCAAGAGGCAAAAGGAAAGCAGGTATTTCAATTTCATCGTCATTCTAGCTCCAACGGTTGGGTACTGGCAGAAGTTCCGCTAAGCCACGAGGGCCTTTTGCTGTGGATGAGTGCGCTGACCAGGAAGAAAAAACCCGCCACTGTCACCATCATCCCCGCAATCGAACTGTCAATCCAGTAGGCAAGGTAATAACCAAAAAGTGCAATTAAAACTCCCATAATCGCAGTCAGCTTGAGCAAAGGTATCAGGCTCTTTGTCCAAAGAAATGCAGTGGCGGGAGGGACCACCAGCAGCGCCACCACCAGTATCGCTCCAACGGATTCGAAACTGCTGACCGTCGTATAGGACACGATGCTCATGAGCGCCAAATTGATACCCTTGGAAGGAAGGCCCATGACTGCGCTGAAGTTTTCATCGAAGCTTGTCAGCACCAATTCCTTAAACAACAGATAGATAAAGCCAGACACGAAAACAAAGTTTAGGCCAGCCAGCCAAGTGATTCTTGGGCCCAGATTCAGGCCACTTTGCGTGATCCAGCTGTCGATGGGCAGGTAGGCGATCTCCCCATACAGGACACACTCTTGATCCAAATCCACTTTGTAAGCCAGGATGTTGACGAGTATAATTCCGATGGCAAAGAGAAGGGTGAAGGTAATGCCTATGGAAGCGTCCAGCTGCACCCGGGCCTTTTTCCGAAGCCAGTCTATCATAAGCGTAGCCAGAATGCCCAGCAGTCCCGCGCCAATGATGACCTCAAGACTTCTTTGGCTGCCGGAAACAAAATAACCGATTACAATACCGGGAAGGACTGCGTGTGAAATCGCGTCCCCTGTCATGGACATTTTGCGGAGCATCATAAAGACACCCAGAAATCCACAGGAAATCGCAATCAGCGCCCCGGTGAAGATGATCAGAAATGCATTGCTATCGAAGCTCATTGTTTTCTCGGGGAATAGTTTCTTGATGGGGATCCACGGTAGGATAATTGAGACGCTGCTCCAGCAATGCCTCCAGCTCTGGGGTGATCAAATGCTCCAGCTGTTCAGCCGAATCGTGCACGTGATCTGGAGCAATATTCATGGACTCATTTAGGTACAATTCCCATAGTCTATGAAGACGAACGACTCGCATTGCCTCTGAAATCCCTTTCGGAGTAAGTTTTATAATTGGCTGATCTTTAGTCGTAAAACCAAGATTTTGTAAACTGGAAATTGACTGCAATGTTTCTCTTTTGTGAAAGGGGTAGAGCCCATAGATTTCCTCTATAGTTAGGCCTGGCTTTTTGCTCTCTTTGGCTTTGTAAAGCGCCTTTAGCAGGTGTTCACGGTGGGTTTTTTCCAGATATCTCTTTCTGGCAAAAAAACGGAAAACAATGCCACTTTTTGGGGAAACCAGAAACGAAATCAAGGCAAATGCTGAAAGAAAAACCACCACCCAGGGTCCGGTCGGCATCTGTGGGATGACGAAGGAGACATATGTTCCCAGTATTCCGGAGACCACCGAGAACGAGGCCGCCAGGATCAGGAGGGGATTGAGACGGTCGGTCCAGAATCTGGCCGCAGCCCCGGGAGTTATCAGCAGCGCCGCCATCAATACGACGCCAATGGCTTGGATGCCTATCACCACAGCCAAAATCATCAAGACATTAAAAAGAAAGGTGATGGCCTTCATGGGAAAGCCTATGGCTTGGCCAAACTCGGGGTCAAAAACCATCAGACGAAATTCCTTTAGGGCAAGGGTCAGGACTAAGATGATCACCATGGCCAGTCCACCATACAGCATGAGATCTGATTCTGAGATTCCTATGGCGTTGCCGAAGATGAAGGAATTAAGGCCAGCAACTTCCGGGTTTCCGGATTTTTGGAGCGCCGTCAGAAGCACGATGCCGAATCCAAAAAATACAGAGAGAATAGTGGCGATAATGGTGTCCTCACTAAGCTTGGTATTTCTCTTTAACCATGAGCTCATAAAGGTGGCCACTGCGCCAGAGAGAAAAGCCCCCGTGACAATATAGACGGGGTTTTTCTCCCCAGCCAAAACAAAGCCCATGCAGATCCCAGGAAGTACGGCATGGGAAATGGCATCACCGAGGAGGGCTTTTTTGTCCAAAAAAGAAAATGTCCCCACATAGGCCGAGCCCACTCCGAGCAGGGTGATTCCCAATACTACCCATGCAATGGATGGATCCTGGAAAGTGAAGAAATAGACGAAGTCTTCCATATCAGCCTTTTAAGGGGTTGAAGTCTTTTTGTCGAATCAAGTCCGTAACGCGGGTGAGGAGGTTGAGCTTGCCTCCATACGTTTTACGTAGCATTTCCTCATTCATCACGGATTCCTTGGGTCCGGATGCTACCAAGTGTAGGTTCAGCATGATCAGCCAGTCAAAGAAGTTCATGGCAGAGTGGATGTCGTGGTGGACGACAATGACCGTCTTGCCTGAAGTAGTCATATCACGCAGTAGCTGAAAAATAGCTGTCTCGGTAGCCATGTCCACCCCCGCAAATGGCTCATCCATGAGGTAGAGATCCGCCTCCTGCGCCAAGGCCCGAGCAATGAAAACCCGCTGTTGTTGGCCGCCCGAAAGCTCGGAAATCTGCCTTTTTGAGAAACCTGCCATGCCTACCTGCTCGAGGCTTTGCATCGCGAGATCTTTTTCTTTTTTGCCGGGACGACGGAAAAGGCCAAGTTTTCCATAAGTCCCCATCATGACGACGTCCAAAACCGAGGCAGGGAAGTTCCAATCGACGGACTCACGCTGCGGCACGTAGCTGATTCGGGCGCGGACGTCATTCAGCGGTTTGTCAAAGATTTTGACAAAGCCGGAAGTGGGGGGAATAAGTCCCATGATAGCTTTGATCAGTGTGGACTTTCCAGCGCCATTCGGACCGAGGATGCCCACGAGATTGCCTGCCGGAAGACTTAAATCCACATTCCATAGCACGGGATTTTGGTCGTAGCTGACAGTAAGGTCGTGGATTTCAAGAATGGGATTTTCTACATGGGTTATCATGGCAATAGGTTTTCGTAGATGATTTCCAGGTTGGTTTTCACCATCCCGATATAGGTGCCCGCGGGAGTTCCCTCTGCGTCTAGACTGTCTGTGAACAGTGGGCCAGCTAGGGTGACTTGCCGATTTTTCTCAGCGGCACCGGCTGCAACAGCGCGGATAGCTTTGGGGGATATGGTCTGCTCCGCAAAAATCGCCTTGACGTTATTTTCATCGATAGTTTGGATCAGGTCGGTTAAATCCCGTAGGCCTGGCTCGCTAAGCGTCGACAAGCCTTGCAGGGATTTGACTGGAAGTCGATACGCCTTTCCAAAATACGCGAAGGCGTCATGCGCCGTAACCAAAACCTGATTCGCTGACCGAAGTTCATTGACCTTGGTTCGAACTTCTGAATCCAGTTGGGAAAGTTCTCCTCGGTAAATTTCTGAATTTTGTTCAAGCGCCGATTTCCAACTCGGCCGCCACGCGATGATTTGCTCCGACGCATATTGCATTGCGATTGACCACAGGTTAACATCAAACCAGATGTGCGGATCAACGCTATGGCTCTCGGGACCAGAGCGGATCAAGCGTTCCTTCGGCAGGCCCTGTGACACATCGATTAGGTTTTGACTGCGGGCCAGTTTTTCGAAGATTTCTGTCATTTTTCCCTCCAAGTATAGGCCGTGAAAAATCACCAAGTCTGCGTCGGTGAGGAGGTCAAGATCCCTGACCGAAGCTTTGTAGAGGTGAGGGTCGACACCTGCAGGCATCAAAGCTACCACCTCTGCTTCGTCACCGACCAGATTTCGAATACCGTCCGCAAGAATGCTAGTTGTCGCTACGATTCGCGGCTTTGCTCTGTGCTCTTTGGAATCTGTCTTGCAAGAAAAAACAAGCAATAAAGGAAGTGCTATGTAGAGGAAATGCTTCATGACTGCAAGACCAAGATGTTGCCTGCCACATCCTTGGACATGAAGAGGGTCTTTTTCTGGTCTACCAGGATTTCTAGAGAGCCGTCAAACTCCACTTTGTCCAACACCTTGATCCTTGCTCCGATGTATGCGCCGACTTTGTCGAGGTAGCGGAGGAATGCCGCCGAGCTGTCTTTGACTGCCACGATCTGTCCGGTTTGATCTATCTCCATTTCATTCAGCTGGACACGAGGCCTCGCCCGCACGTCACCAAACTCATCTGGAATTGGGTCCCCATGCGGATCAAATTTGGGATAATTGAGGTAGGAGTCGAGGCGCTGTATCAGTAATGTGGACTGGATGTGCTCCAGCTGCTCGGCAACTTCATGCACTTCATCCCAGGCGAAATTCAACTTCTCCACCAAAAACACTTCCCAGAGTCTATGCTTACGAATAGTCTGCAAAGCAAAGCGCTTTCCTGTTTCGGTGATCTGTAGCCCATAGTACTTTCGGTATTCGATCACTTCTTTATCGCCCAACTTCCGCAGCATGTCGCTCACCGAGGCGGGCTTTGTATTCATTTCAGCGGCAATGTCGTTTGTGGCGACACTTTTTTTACCTCCATCGGAGAGGTGGTAGATCGCTTTCAAGTAGTTCTCCTCTGCCGTCGTCAGTTCCATGGCTATCCCAATTTTGATAATGAGCCAAATATAAAAATTTATTTAGATATAGCTAAAAATAATTTTCAGAAAAGCTAAAACCCTTGTGGAAAAGTCGATTCGCGTTGTGTTTTTTAATTTAGACCTGTCTAAATATATATTTAGAAATAATTAAATAAATGATTAACTATCTGAAAAACATCTTATTGATGGCTTTGTATAGTCCCTGATGCCTAAAAAAATATATTAAAATCCAAGTTTCCATTTCTTGAAATTGGGTGTAATTCGGCAAGGGAGGGTGGATAACTTGCTCCAGTTATCCACGAATCAAAGGGTATGGGAGGCCTTAGGCTAGTAGTTTCGCGAAAGCCTGCTGTAAGTGAGCGGCTTCGCTTTTCCACAAGACTGATTCTGGTGGTGTAGATGAAAAATAGGTGCGGGTCAACACAGACTCAAATTGGGCAAGCGCCAACGAGGGATCTGAAAAATCAATGGAATACCCACCTGCAAAGGAACTCAGGAAGTCATGCCAGAGCGGGTTGGGACTGACCAGAACTGGGATGCCCATTGCCGCACATTCATAGAGCTTGGTAGGCATCTTGCCCGATATAGCCGGATGCAAATGATACGGTAGGAGAGCAAAATCGGCCTTGGCCTGTACCTCCATAAGCTCTTCATGCGCGATTGGATTTGACCTGAGCCGAAGCTTGACCTGAGGAAGCTCTTTGGCAAGTTGGGCAAGTTTCTCCCCATAGTCTGGGAGCGGGCAATGTCCGATGATTTCTAACGACGATAGGGGATAGGCTTCCAGGATTTCCCTAAACCAAACCATAGCTTCCCAGGTGCCATAAGACGGCGTGATCGTCCCCGTAACGCAAAAATGAAATCCGGTCTTCCGCTGATAATTTTTTGGGCCGACCTTTTTGATCTCTCCCCGAAACTTGTTTTCCAAAACCAAAAAGGGACGCTTTCCCGGCATTTCTTCGATGTAGCATTTTTCCGCCATGAGGAAAAGATCAACATTGGGCACGGCTTCCGCTCTGCGGATAAGTTGGGAAGCCTTGGACTTTGCTGTGGGGGAAAGGCTTGGATTGAGGTCAAGATTCGCCAGGTAGTTTTCCTGGACATCGTAAACCAAACTGAATCCCAAAACCGTCTTTAAAAGGGAGGCTAAGGGAAGCAGTTCGTAGGTGCAGCAAACCAAAATCTTTGGTCGGACCTGAAGCAGGCATTTCAAGAATCTTGCCTGAGAAAGCATGCGATCCACTCGGGAATCAAAATTGCCCATAGAGGAAAAAAATCGGATTCCGGGCTGTGATTGGGGCTTTTTAGGAGAAAAGCCTATGATGTTAAGCTCGTATGTATTTGTTTCGCCGAGTGAAAAGGCCAGCTTGCCAAAAGCCCGTACATCTCGGATCGGCTTCAGCGTAGAAGCGATCAGAATAGGGATTTTTCGGGCAGGTGGCTGCGTCATAGCCGAAACTAAAAAAAATAATGGAACTGAAAACTATCATCGAAGCCGCGTGGGAAAACCGCGAAATGCTAAAGGAAGCGGAAACGCAAAACGCCATCAAATCCATCATCTCACAATTGGACGCTGGTCAGCTCCGCTGTGCCGAACCTACCGAAGATGGCAAGTGGAAAGTAAATGATTGGGTGAAAAAGGCAGTAATCCTTTATTTCCCAATCCAGAAAATGGAGACTATTGAGGTTGGCCCGTTTGAGTTTCACGATAAGATGGCGCTCAAGTCGAACTACGCCGCTCAGGGTGTTCGTGTGGTGCCTCATGCAGTGGCACGCTATGGAGCATACTTGGCTTCAGGGGTGGTGATGATGCCAAGTTATGTTAATATCGGTGCATATGTTGATAGTGGCACGATGGTTGACACTTGGGCTACTGTCGGATCTTGTGCACAGATCGGCAAAAATGTTCATTTGAGTGGTGGTGTTGGTATCGGGGGAGTGTTGGAGCCAGTACAGGCTGCGCCTGTGATCGTAGAGGACGGTGCGTTTATCGGTTCTCGTGCGATCATCGTAGAGGGTGTCCACATCGGAAAAGAAGCCGTGATCGGCGCGGGAGTTACCTTGACGGCAAGCTCAAAAATCATCGATGTGACCGGCGCTGAGCCAGTAGAGTACAAAGGCTATGTGCCTCCACGCTCTGTGGTGATTCCGGGCTCTTTGTCCAAACAATTCCCAGCAGGAACGTACCAAGTACCATGCGCCTTGATAATAGGTCAGCGCAAAGCTTCTACCGATCTCAAGACTTCGCTCAATGATGCCCTCCGGGAAAACAATGTAGCAGTCTAACAAAAAGAATCATGAAATCAATTTCCAGGGCCCTTTTGATCCCCGTGCTGGCCGGATCACTTTGGGCTTGTTCCGAAACGAAGAAAAATTCCGCGGATCGATATTTCGAAAAGGGACAATATGAATTGGCCGTCCAGACTTATACTGAAGATTTGAAGTTTAAGCCTACTGATGTCAAAATGCTCTACAATAGGGGCAGGGCACATCAGGAGATGGGGAATGTAGCCGAGGCAAAGTCCGATTTTGAGTCCGCGTTGAATCAAGATCCCAAAAATTTCCAGGTGTTGTTGAGCCTTTCCGCACTTCAGCTGGAAGAAGGCAACTATGCCAGTGCGCTTCTCTATGCCACCAAGGCGGAGGAGATCTCTGGAGCTCCGGCGATGGCGTCTTTTCTCAAAGGAAGAGCACTTCATAAGCTGGGAATGGCTGAAGACGCTTTGAAAGCCTATGGGAATGCCATTCAGATCGACAAGGAATTCGGGCAGGCATACTTCAACAGGGGCATGCTGAAAGTCGCCTTGGAAAGAAACAGGCAAGCTTGTGATGATTTCAAACTCGCGGTGATGCTCGATTATCCGGGCGCAAAGGAAATGCTTGATAAATATTGCGACTAATCGAAATCCCGCTTCCGGCGGGATTTTATTTTGTCTGCCATCTAAGTGTTAACTCTATTCATGGCAGCGCGCCTATTTTTTGAAAGGAAAAAAAGTCAATGTTCGTGAGGCTGGTGGTCGCATATTGCGTCCGAGGTAATTTTTCCGGCGCCCGCACAGGTCTTGCAGTCGCTTACCTGCTTCCCTGAGCCACTGCATTCCGGGCAGGTGAGCCGTCCTTTTCCTGCACAGCGCTCACATTCAAAAAACTCGACGATGTTGAAAACATTTATCTTTTTTATCATTCCAGACGCCGCACATCGGCTGCATCCTACGATCCCTTTGGACTTGCAGTAGTCGCACATCTGCTCCATTTGCTTGGATCCCTCGCAGGTAAAGCAGGTCTCATAACGGTAGCCTCTTCGGTCGCAAAGCTTGCAGGACTGAATTGCGGCAATCGGTTCTTTGAGTTTGCTCTGCAACTGTTTCGCCCCCTCGTAGTTTTCACCCTTAAATCCCGTCAGTTCAAAGTATTTGTTCAGGAAGTTGGAGCTGTTGTCATACTGCCCAAGCTCAAAGAGCGTCTCTGAAAAGTAGTATGGCATTTCATCTGGCAGGGGAAGGCCCGAATCGATTAAATTTCTAAAAATAGAATTCGCAGTTTGGTAATCGCTTCTTTCCATGGCGGCTAGTGCCCCCTTCATCCAGCGGTCGGTCTGACCAAGATTGACCTGGCCGAAACTAGCCAAGGGAAGCAATGCAAAGAAGAGAAGAACAAGGATTCGGTATTTGGGAGACAAGGTCAATTCAATTTAATTCCTCGAAAACTACTTAACTCCCATTTTAACTCAAAGTTAAAATTTGCAGGCATCGTCTATCGTTTCTGCATTTTCGCTTTGGTAAAGGAAAATTGTTGCTATTTTAATGGCCCGTCGGAAATTTGAGTATCTAATTTCCTTTTTTGAAATATCCATATAAAACCAAAACAACGATGAGCAAAACAATCACTATGATCGAGGGAATCGGAGAGGTCTACAAAGGAAAGCTGGCGGAGGCCGGGGTTACCACGGTAGAAGGGCTTTTGGAAAAAGGTGCAACCAAAGCAGGTAGAAAGGCAATTGCAGGAGATTCGGGCATTGATGAGGGCAAAATCCTCGACTGGGTGAATATGGCCGACTTATTCAGGATCAACGGGATAGGTAGCCAGTTTGCAGAATTGCTAAAGGCTGCCGGAGTCGATACCGTGAAGGAACTGAGAACGCGGAACGCCGAAAATCTGCATGCTGCCCTGACGAAAACCCAGGAAGAAAAAGGATTGACAAAAGTAGTGCCTCCGCTCAGCAAAATCGAGGACTTCATATCCCAAGCCAAAGCTCTTGCCCCGGTCGTGAGCTACTAGCCGAGTGCAAACATTACGCTAAACTGAAAACCTTGAGGAGACTCAGGGTTTTTTTGTAGTTTGGAACCCAAAACTTTTCCCCATGAGCACTATTGAGCAGTTCAAAAAATGCCTGGAAGATGGCCAGGTATTCAAGAAAGACTACATTGTTTTAGGCGCAGGCATTCTGGACGGACAGCCGGTGGACCAGGCCCAAGTGAAAGTACCGCTGAAGACCATGAACCGTCATGGGCTGATCGCTGGAGCCACCGGAACGGGCAAGACCAAAACCCTCCAGGTGATCGCAGAGCAGCTGTCGCTGAAGGGCGTGCCATCCGTGTTGATGGATCTCAAGGGGGATCTTTCTGGGCTTGCGAAACCTGGGGAAACTTCTGATTTTATACTGAAAAGGTCAGCAACGATAGGGGTAGACTATACACCACAGGGACTTCCGGTGGAATTGATGTCCATCTCCAATGAGAAAGGAGTTAGGTTGAAAGCCACGGTGTCGGAGTTTGGCCCTGTGCTGCTTTCCCAAATCCTGGAACTGAATGATACTCAGCAGGGCGTTGTGGCCTTAGTTTTCCGCTATTGTGACACGCACCATTTGCCATTGCTGGACTTGAAGGACTTCAAGCGCGTTTTGCAGTTTATAACCAACGAGGGAAAGGCGGCAATCGAAAGGGAATTCGGGCAGGTGTCGTCTGCTTCAGTCAATACGATCATGCGCAAGATCATCGAGCTGGAGCAGCAGGGCGCGGAACGTTTTTTTGGTGAACTTTCCTTTGATGTTGATGATTTTGTGCGGACCAAAGACGGCAAAGGCGTCATCTCAGTGATTCGCCTGACGGACATACAGAGTCGGCCCAAATTGTTTTCCACATTTATGCTGAGTCTTCTCTCGGAGATTTATGAGACTTTTCCTGAGCAGGGAGATGCTGACCAGCCCAAGCTTTGCCTTTTCATCGATGAGGCGCATTTGGTCTTCGGCAATGCTTCCAAGGACCTTTTGGAAAAGATAGAAGCCATCGTAAAGCTCATCCGATCCAAGGGAGTAGGCGTGTTCTTTTGCACCCAAACTCCAACTGACGTTCCGGAAAGCGTGCTAGGACAGCTTGGGTTGAAAGTACAGCATGCATTGAGAGCCTTCACGGCCAAGGATCGCAAAGCGATTACCAAGACAGCCGAAAATTATCCGGATTCGCCGTTTTACGATACAGCAGAGGTGTTGACAGCCATGGGAATTGGAGAAGCATTGGTGACTGCACTGAACGAAAAGGGGATACCCACTCCTCTTGCACACA
>CAZTJM010000163.1:0-10346 GCA_964613865.1 uncultured Limnohabitans sp.
TGATGGTTGTTGCAAAAACTAAACCCAAGACACAGTTTACTGAACTATCCCGAGCAATTCCGCAGCAGTCGGAATTTTCTTCAACTTTCCAAAATCCTGAAGCAGATGCGCGTAAGCCCGCCTTTTCTGTTAATTTTGTGACCCGACAAAAAGCGCCTCTTTTGGCCAACAAACAACAATAATTCATTTCTGCCCCTCAGACCCTCCATGGAAGCAAAGAAAATCCGGAGTACCTTCATCGAGTTTTTCCAATCCAAACAGCACCAGTTTGTTCCCTCATCCCCAATAGTGGTCAAAAACGACCCGACGCTGATGTTTACCAATGCGGGGATGAACCAGTTCAAAGACGCGTTTCTCGGAAATGAGATCGCGAAATACCCCAGAGTAGCCAACTCCCAAAAATGCCTTCGCGTCAGCGGCAAGCACAATGACTTGGAGGAGGTAGGTGTGGATACCTACCATCACACCATGTTTGAGATGCTGGGCAATTGGTCCTTTGGGGACTATTTCAAAAAGGAAGCGATAGCATGGGCTTGGGAGCTTTTGACGGAAGTGTATGGGCTGCCAAAAGATCGCCTGTACGCGTCAGTCTTCAAGGGCGATGCAGGAGACCAGCTCGCAATGGATCAGGAGGCCTATGACCTTTGGAAAGGTATCGTGCCGGAGGATAGGATCATCATGGGCTCCAAGAAGGACAACTTCTGGGAGATGGGCGATACGGGTCCCTGTGGACCTTGCTCAGAGATACATATCGACCTCCGGCCAGACTCGGAGCGGAGTGAGATTCCGGGCCGGGAGCTCGTCAACAATGATCATCCCCAAGTGATCGAGATCTGGAACCTCGTTTTCATGCAGTTTAACCGCCTGGCGGATGGAAGTCTGAAAGAACTTCCGGCCAAGCACGTCGATACAGGGATGGGCTTTGAGCGCTTAGTCCGTGCGATCCAAAATAAGTCCTCCAACTATGACACGGATTTGTTTAAGCCTTTTTTGGACGCCATTGCTGCCAAGTCCGGCAAGACCTATGGCCAAGATGAGCCGACCGATATCGCCTTTCGGGTGATCGTGGACCATATCCGTGCGATCGCCTTTACGATTGCCGACGGACAGATCCCTTCCAACAACAAGGCGGGCTACGTCATCCGCAGAATTCTAAGAAGAGCGGTGCGCTATGGCTATACCTTTCTGGGCCTGCAGCAGCCGTTTCTGTTTGAACTTGCTCCTTTGATCGCCGAGTATTTTGGGGATATTTTCCCCGAGGTGAGGCAGCAACAGGAATTTATTGCCAAGGTGATCCAGGAGGAGGAAGCCTCTTTCCTCCGAACTTTGGACAACGGTCTAAAAATGCTGGAGTCGATTAAATCGGAATTGAACGCAAAGGGCGAGTCGGTGATTCCGGGCAAAACTGCCTTTGAACTTTACGATACCTTTGGGTTTCCCTTGGACCTGACTTCATTGATTTCCAGGGAGAATGGCTTCTCCGTCGATGAGGCTGGTTTTGCCGCTGAGATGGAAAAACAAAAGACCCGCTCAAGGGCTGTTTCCGAGCAGGAGACAGGAGACTGGGTACAGGTAAGCGAAGACGCTGGCGTGGAGTTCATCGGCTACGACTTTACCGAGGCCTATTCCCAAATCATCAAATACAGGACGATTACGGACAAGAAGGGCGATAAATATCAGCTGGTGTTGGATAAAACACCTTTTTATGCCGAAAGTGGTGGCCAAGTCGGTGATACGGGATGGCTGGTTTCCGAGACCGAAAAAATCCGGGTGATCGATACCAAAAAGGAAAACGACCTGATTGTCCATTTCGTAGAAAAGCTCCCTGCCCGACCAGAAGCTAGGTTTTCCGCTGAGGTGGATCATGAAAAGCGTATGCTGACCATGAACAACCATACAGCGACCCACTTGCTGCAGTCTGCCTTGAAAGCCGTGCTGGGCGATCATATTCAGCAGCGTGGATCCTTGGTTAATGAACAGCTGCTTCGGTTCGATTTTTCCCACTTTGGGAAGATGACAGACGAAGAGATTGCACGTGTGGAAGACATCGTCAACGCAAAAGTGCGGGAAAATGTACCCCTGCAGGAGCAGCGAAATGTGCCGATCGAAGAGGCGAAAAAGATGGGTGCCACAGCACTTTTCGGAGAGAAATACGGGGACTTTGTGCGCGTGATCACCTTTGGCAAAGACTTCTCCGTCGAACTTTGCGGAGGTACGCACGTTCCTTCTACTGGCCAGATCGGTCTGTTCAAGATTACTTCCGAAGGCTCGATATCTTCCGGAGTGCGTAGGATTGAGGCGATCACTTCCAAGGCTGCAGACGTCTACCTGCGCAAGCAGGAAGCTCTGGTGAAGGAAATCATGGATCTGTTGAAGAATCCAAAAGATGCGAAGAAGGCGATTGAATCCCTGATCCAGGAAAGGAACGAGTTGAGAAAAGAAGTAGAATCCCTCCACTTGGAGAAAGCCTCGGGATTGAAGGTGGAGCTGCTGAAAAAGTTCGAGGAGAAAGACGGAGCCAATATCCTGATTTCCCAAATCGAGCTTCCAAACGCCGATTCTCTGAAAAAATTGGCCTATGAATTGAAGAAAGAGGTTTCTGATGCTTTGATCATATTGGCTGCAAAGATTGAGGACAAGCCTCAGCTTGCGGTAATCTTGGACGAGGCGCTGATTTCCGCCAAAGGCCTCAATGCAGGCCAGATCGTGCGTGAGCTCGCCAAGGAAATCCAAGGCGGCGGGGGAGGCCAGCCTTTCTTTGCGACCGCGGGTGGAAAAGACCTATCCGGCCTGCAGAAAGCAGTTGCCAAGGCCAAGGAAATGTTTTTATAATCGCTGAAAGACAAGAAATGCTAAGCGAAGAACTCAAGGAGAAATACCAGTTGGTGGTGGGGCTCGAAGTGCACGCCCAGCTGCTGACTGAGAGTAAAATGTTTGCCGCAGATGCCAACCAGTACGGGCAGTCGCCCAACACCCTGATTTCAGCGATTACGCTGGGACACCCTGGCACCCTGCCCAAAGTGAACAAAAAGGCCGTGGAGTACGCTATCCGCATGGGCTTGGCCTGTGACTCCGAAATCACGAGGTATAATATTTTCTCCAGAAAAAATTACTTCTATCCCGATCTGCCCAAGGGCTATCAGATCACCCAAGATAAGGGGCCGATCTGCGTTGGTGGGATAGTTCCGATCAAACTCTCTGACGGCACTGAACGAGTCATCCGACTCAACCGCGTCCACATGGAAGAGGACGCAGGCAAGTCCATCCACTTGGCGGGCGAGCCTGACACCTTGGTGGACTTCAATCGTGCAGGTACTCCGCTCGTAGAGATCGTGACGGAGCCGGACATACGAAGTTCGGAGGAGGCCTATGTATTCCTGGGCGAAATCAAAAAACTCGTCAAATACCTCGATATCTGCGATGGCAACATGGAGGAAGGATCACTTCGCTGTGACGCCAACGTCTCTGTGATGCTGAAAGGGGCAAAAGAATACGGCAAGAAAGTAGAGGTGAAGAACATGAACTCCTTCCGAAATGTCGCCAAAGCCATTGACCACGAGCATGAGCGGATTATTGGTCTTTTGGAAGCTGGGAAAGAAATTGTGTCCGAAACAAGGACCTTCGATGCCGATACCGGTACGACGGCCAGCATGCGTACCAAAGAAGACTTGAACGACTACCGCTATTTCCCAGAGCCGGATCTGAGTCCGGTGGTGATTTCCGAGGAGTGGCTACAATCGGTGAAAGGTTCCATGCCTGCCTTGCCCCGCGAGCTTTTCGCAAAATTTGTAGAGGAATATGGATTGCCTGAATACGATGCCGCATTTCTGACCGAAGTGAAGGAAGTTGCTTTGTGGTTTGATGCGCTTTGCTCCAAAACCGACAATTATAAAGCCGCGTCCAATTGGATGATGGGACCGGTGAAGTCACACTTGAATGAAACTGGCTTGGATATCGCCGAGTATCCGGTAAAGCCCGAGGCCTTGGCGGATCTGATTGCCCTGGTTGGTGGGGGCAAGGTGGCTTTTTCTACGGCGTCCCAAAAAATCTATCCCGAGCTGGCCAAAGCGAGCGGCGAAAGTGCCATCCAAATCGCCCAGCGTCTCAACCTGATCCAGGAGAGCGATGAAGACTCCCTAAAGCCAATCGTCCAAAGCGTTTTGGAAGAGAATGCGAAGAAAGTGGCAGAATATCGTTCTGGGAAAAAAGGATTGATGGGGATGTTTATGGGAGAGGTGATGAAAAAATCCAAGGGAAAGGCCGACCCAAAGGTCGCCACCCGATTGTTGACAGAACTGCTTGAAAACTAAAAATATGAAATATAAGATGGTAGGAGTTTGGATTGGGGTCGCCATTGCGTTGTTCTCCTGTGGAGGCAGTGACAAGGGTACGGATGGTAAGGTACAATTGTCTGGAAAACTGGAAAATGCACCCGATGGCGTGGTCATTCTCTCCCAATTTACCGACAATCGTCCCAAGGTTCTCGATACCTTGGAATTGGGGAAGGACGGCAAGTTCTCCTATGAGCTGAGTGTCGATGCGCCGACCTTTTATGAACTGAATATCGACGGCGGGAAGGTAGTGCGATTGGCTTTGTTTAAGGAAGATGTGGATGTGACATACGACGTCTCGAATCCTGAGAGTCTGACGATAGAAGGATCGAAAGACACCAAGGAACTCTTGAAGGTGGAGGAACTAATGCAAACTTATCAGTCCGAGGTCAATAAGCTGAATGAGGCTTATTACGAAGCGATGAGTAAAAACGACTCAGAAGGGATCAAAAAAATCCAGACCGAAGCAATGGAACTGGAGGCCAAGCAAGCCGATCGGGTCAAGGAGATGATCAACAGCATGGGTGATTCATTTGCTTCCATGGCGGCAATCGGCCTTTTGAACCCCAAAACCGATTTTCATTTTATCGACCAATTGGTTGCCAAGCTGAATGAAAATTATCCCGGAACTACTTCTATTCTTCAGATGAAGCAGCAACTGGATGAGATGCGTGTGCTTTCGGTAGGACAGCCTGCACCTGAAATCGAACTTCCTAATCCCGAGGGTGATTTGGTGAAGCTTTCCGACCTGAGGGGAAAATACGTTCTGATCGATTTTTGGGCGGCGTGGTGCAAACCCTGCCGACAGGAAAACCCCAACGTCGTCAGGCTCTATAATCAATACAAAGACAAAGGATTTGAAGTATTCGGTGTGTCCTTGGACCGTTCGAAGGAAGACTGGGTAGAGGCGATCTCCAATGATGGCCTCACTTGGACCCAGGTTTCTGATCTGAAATATTTTAATTCTGCTGCGGCCGAGCTATATCAGATTGATGCTATCCCGGCGACCTACATGGTGGATCCCGAAGGTAAGATTATTGCAAAAGACCTTAGAGGGCCAAGTCTCGAAAACAAATTGGCAGAGTTATTTGACTAGCGTCTCCCCTCGTCCAACAAAAAGCCCCCGATCTGGTTTAGATCGGGGGCTTTTTTTTATGAGCAGTTTGGAATGAAAACAAAAAGGAAGGAGGAAAAAATTACCAAACAGTCCTTCCTTTAAAAATCGAGTCTCTTAAAAAGGAATAGCAAAAGTTGTTTATCACCCGAGACAAATCTAATGAAAACATTTAAAAGAAAAACAAACCTAAAATTATTCTTTTTTATGCTAGTATCAATATATCTGTAAAGAATGATACTATTCTAAGTCAGCAAATCATGTTTGCCGTTTAAATGCTGTTTTAGTCAACCGAAATTTGAATATTCTAATTTAAAAAAAACGAAAATAAAATCGTCCGATTTGTTCGGTCGCTATGTCGAAGGGCCAATCCGCCTATTTTGCAATTTTATCATAGCTGGCGATCACCCCTCTTACCATCGCAGAGCTGAATCCCTGATGTTCCATTTCGTTTAGTCCGACTATTGTGCAGCCCTTTGGAGTGGTGACTTTGTCGATGGCGGCTTCGGGGTGGATGTTTTTCTGAATCATCAGCTCCGCTGCACCCTTCACTGTTTGGTTCACGATTTTGCTGGCTGTAGCAGAGTCAAAGCCAATCTGGATTCCCCCCTGAATCATCGCGCGCATGAAGCGGAGCACATAGGCAATTCCGCAGGCTCCGAGCACGGTAGCAGCCTCCATAAGGCTTTCATCTATGGAAATGCTGAATCCTATGGAGTCAAATAGTTCTTTGACCTGCTCTACCTGGATTGGATTGGCTTGCTCGTGGCAGACACAGGTGATGGATTCCTGAATATCGGCAGCGATATTGGGCATCGCCCGGAACGTGACCGTCGCAGGATCGAGCACGCCGTACATTTCCTTTAGGGTAATTCCCGTGGCTAGGGAGATCAGAATTTGTTTTTTTGGATCCAAGACCGGTTTGATTTCCCCTAAGATGTTGGTGACGTTGTAGGGCTTGACACCGAGGAGAATGAGGTCCGCGTATTTGGCCGCAGAGAGATTGTCTGAGTGCACATGCACACCTTTGGCTTCAAACTCGGATAGGCTAGCGGTGTTTCTCTTGGTCAGTGTCAGGTTGTTTGGGTCGAAATCAGCTCTCATCAGCAGTCCGTTTGCGATGGAGGTGCCTAGGTTGCCGCAACCTATGATGGCGATTTTCAGATTTGAAATCATGGAGATTCGGATTATTAACAGGTTTGATGAACCAAATGTAAACAAAAGGAGGGCCTTATCGCCAGATCCGAATAGCTTCTATTGTCTTTTCGAAGAAACAGAGAATTAATTCTTAAATAAAATGGAAAAATATTTTGACAAAATGTAAAGTATAATTTACATTTGGGAAAGATAACACGACATATGAAAAAGAACTCAATTCTGAACGTGCCACTACTTCCACCAGGATGGAAAAAGTTGGCGATGGTGTTTTTCCCGCTTCCAGTATTGCTAGTGATAGGGATAGCGATGGTTTATCCTGATACCAACCCCGATGATGCCGCACAGATCATCTACGGGTTTTGGGCAATTGGCTTTGGGATCTTGAATCTTACCCGGGAAAAAGTGGAGGACGAGATGATCCGCGAATTTAGACAGCAGGCTTTCCAGACTGGTTTCTTTTGGCTGATCTGGGGACTTGGCGCCTTGATGTTGATCAACTATATACGCTATCAGACCATCGCGTCAGAGATGTTTACTGCCTACCTTGTACTCTTTTTGCTGAACGGCTATATCTACGCGGCTTTTCAATACCAGAAATACCTGGCATCCAAGGAAGACAATTAATCCGATGTTATTATGCTAACCAAGATCCCATTGCCCAATCATTTTCAGAAGCTTGAATGCTTGCTGCTTCTGCCGTTTGCGCGGCAAAAGAAATCCCTGCTGATCCTTTGACCTAAGCAAAATGAAAAACTCGATCAAAGTAGAGCGTGCCAAGAAAAACATGACCCAACAGGATTTGGCCGAGTTGGTACAGGTCTCGAGACAGACGATCAATTCGATAGAGGCGGGAAAATACGTGCCCTCGACGGTATTGGCTTTGAAAATTGCCCGGATTTTTGGGGTGGCGCTGGAGGAGGTATTTGAGCTGGAAAATGGGGATTAACCTGCGATTTCGTGGCTTGAAGGTTTGGTATTGGAGATTGGAATGTAGGTCTTTATAAATAAGCGAGAATCTAAGTAAGGATTAGACTAATCATCTAGCTGCATTTTTTTGGCTTGGATTTCCAAATTTTAGAGCTCATGAAAGCGTTAAACTTTTACCTTTGCGCTTTTACAATCCCTTTTTGATGCCCAAGCTGATCCGAATCACCACAGTTCCACTTTCTCTAAAACTTTTGCTCACAGGGCAGATGAAATTCATGAAGGAGCAGGGCTGGGAGGTGATCATGGTCAGTGCCGAGGGCAGGGAAGTGGACCAAGTGGTCAAAAGCGAGGGGGTCCGTCACGAGGTAATTCCCTTCACCCGTAAAATCACCCCGTTTGCTGATCTTATGTGCATCTGGCAGTTGGTGCAGCTTTTCAAGCGGGAGAAGCCGGACATTGTCCATACCCACACGCCTAAGGCGGGTCTCTTGGGGATGATCGCGGCCAACCTCGCTGGCGTAAAAATCCGCATCCATACACTTGCCGGCATACCTGCCATGGCCGCCGAGGGAAGTAAAAAAAGCCTATTGGAGAATGTGGAAAAATGGACTTATTCCAATGCCACCGAGATTTGGCCCAATTCCAATGGACTTAAGAAGTTTGTGGAGGAGAACGGACTTTGTCCCGGATCAAAACTCCGGATCGTCGGTAAAGGCTCATCCAATGGGGTTGATCTGGACAAGTTCAACAGGGAATCGCTAAAGGAAAACCACCTAGTGGCTGCGACCATGCGGATCCTGCCGGGAGAGGACGAGTTTATCATCCTGGCAGTGGGCCGATTGGTTAGGGACAAGGGGATACAGGAGCTGGTATCGGCCTTTTTGAATTCCAAAATCGTCAACCGATCTAAATTGGTGCTTTTGGGGGCGTTCGAGCAAGACTTGAATCCGCTTTCGCCAGAGACCATCCAGACTATACAGGATCATCCTAAAATAATCCAGATCGACTGGACAGACCATGTTGCCCATTACTTGGCTTTGGCAGATGTTCTGGTACATCCCTCGCATAGGGAGGGTTTTCCCAACGTCCTGATGGAGGCCGGAGCGATGCATGTGCCAGTGATCTGTTCGGATATTATTGGCAATACCGATATCATCACCCAGCAGAAGACCGGCTTGATTTTTCCGGTCAAAGATGCCACTGTACTGAAAGAAGCGCTGGAGTTTGCCTTTGTGAAGCGGGACAAAATGGCCGGCTATGCGGCAAAGCTCTACCAGGAAATAGTTGACAACTATGACCGAAAAATCGTCCAGCAGGAGATTTATCGGAACTATCAGCGCCTCCTGAAAGCAGACGAGAACGCGAAATAGCTTATATTTGAGCCTGAATCACCAAGATTGTTTTTTCCTATGAAGTACCTCGTGACCGGCGCGGCTGGATTTATTGGATTTCATGTCGCACAAAAATTAATAGACCGGGGAGAGGAAGTAGTCGGGTTGGATGTCATCAATGATTACTACGACATCAGCCTGAAATATGCCCGGCTAGAGCACCGGGGTATCAAAAAAGACTCCATCCAAAAAGGCAAACTGACCCAGTCTGAGACTTTGTGTAAGTACCGTTTTATCCAACTGGATTTGGTCGAAAAAGAAGCCTTGATGGCCCTATTCGAACAGGAAAAATTCGATGTGGTGATCCATCTGGCTGCTCAAGCGGGCGTGAGGTATTCTCTTACCCATCCTGAGGTTTACATTCAGAGCAATATCACCGGTTTTTTGAATATCCTGGAATGCTGCAGGTTTCACCCCGTCAAGCATTTGGTGTACGCTTCGTCGAGTTCGGTCTATGGGGCTAACGAAAAAATGCCCTTTTCCACCTCCGACTCGGTCGATCATCCCATTTCGCTCTACGCAGCATCCAAAAAATCCAACGAGCTCATGGCTCATACCTACAGCCATCTGTTTGGGATTCCGACGACTGGCTTGAGGTTTTTTACCGTTTATGGACCATGGGGAAGGCCGGACATGGCGCTGTTTCTGTTTACCGAAGCCATCCTCAAAGGAGAAAAGATCCAGGTATTCAATTACGGGGAGATGAAGCGCGATTTTACCTATATCGATGATATCGTCGAGGGAGTGGTCAAGGTCGCCGACCGGCCCGCTAGAGCAAACCCGGATTTTAACCCGCAAAATCCCGATCCAGGAAGTGGTCAGGCACCTTACAAGGTTTATAACATTGGTAATTCATCGCCCGTTTTGCTCATGGATTATATCCGGGCAGTAGAGAAAGGACTGGGAAAAGAAGCGGAAATGGAACTGCTTCCGCTGCAGGCAGGAGATGTTCCGGCTTCGCACGCCGATGTTCAGGATTTGGTGAGGGATACGGGCTACAAGCCCAATACGTCCATAGAGACAGGGGTCAGGGCATTTACGGACTGGTATTTAGACTATTATAAAAATAAGATATGAGCAAAACTATCTTGATCACGGGAGGAGCGGGATTTATCGGCAGCCACGTCGTACAGCTTTTTGTGACGAAGTACCCAGAGTACAAAATCATAAACTTGGACGCCCTGACCTATGCGGGCAATCTCGAAAACCTCAAAGCGGTGGAAGGTTCCGCAAACTATTTTTTCGAAAAAGCGGACATTCAGGATGCTGATCTCATGGATACGATCTTTGCAAAGCACAAAATCACTGATGTAATCCACCTCGCGGCGGAGTCGCATGTGGACAGATCGATCACAGATCCTTTGGCTTTTGTAAAGACCAATGTGTTTGGCACGGTAAACTTGCTCAATGCTGCGAAAAAAGCCT
>CAZTJM010000164.1:0-4440 GCA_964613865.1 uncultured Limnohabitans sp.
GCTTTGCCGCCTCCATGGATTTGTATGCCAATCAGCCCCGTCTGGGGAATTTGCGGATCGGGCTCGGTGTAGTCCACTGTCAGGTGACCATTGATAAAGAGTTGGATGTGTCCCTTTTCCGCATGGATTTTATAGTCATTCCACTCGTTTTTCCTGATCCACCGCAGGACTTGGGCAGAATCGGGAGCGCTCAGGGTTTTGTTGCGCCGAGACTCGTCGTAGAGGCTTGCCCAATAATTTTCACCCCAATCGGCCTGATAGCCTGTCATCTCATAGTTCGGATCGGCGAGACGCTGGGAGTGAAACTGGATTCCAGAATTGATAAATCCCTCATCTCCCAGAAGTCTGATCTTCAGCGTGAGAACGAAGTCCCCATATTCCCTATCCGTCACCAAAAAATCATTGTGCGGAACAGTCTCCGACAGAGAGCCACCCACAAGCATCCCGTCTACGATTCGCCAGGTCTTTGTGATATCTCCTTCCCAGCCGCGAAAGGTCTTTCCGTCAAAAAGGGCTTTAGCCTCAGATTTGATCTGGCCTTGGCAGGCAATAGACAATAGGACAAAAAGGAGGGATACAAATCCGGCAGCTATCGATCGCATGGTTTTTGGGCTTTGTTCTAAAGTACTAAAAAAAGCGGGAAGTCAGAGGCTTGGAAGTAGGAGCCTGAGAAGCTGGAAGTTGGGAAGTCAAGGTGTTTGGCTGAGCGGAATCGAAGCTTGCGCAATGCCAAAAGTTTTTGCCTCCACTCCCTGCCTCGTCTGCCTGCTCTCCCCTATCTTTCGGCATCTTTTTCCGAAAATACCATGCACCACACCATCGAATCCACATTACTCCGCGTCCAGGTCAACTTAAAGGGAATGGAACTCAGCTCCATACAATCCAAGGCCAGCGGCCAAGAGTACCTTTGGCAAGGAGATCCTCAATTTTGGACGGGCCAGGCCCCCATTCTTTTTCCCATTATCGGCGCGCTGAAAGATGGAAAAACCAGCTTCGCGGGAAAGGATTATGCCCTGCCCAAGCACGGCTTTGTCCGAAACTCAGATCTGCCCAAACTGGTCAGAAAAGAAGAAAACCTGCTCGTTTTCCGAATAGAATCCAACGCAGAGACATTTGCGGTTTACCCTTTCGATTTCAGCTTTGAAGTTAGCTTTCTCCTAGAGGGCAACAGGCTGGAGATTTCTCATCAAGTCTTCAACACAGGAGACAAAGAGCTTTTTTATTCCCTAGGTGGCCATCCTGCCTTCAACTGTCCGCTTCTTGCAGGGGAAAAATGGGAGGATTATCAAATCGAGTTTCCCGAACAGGAAACAGACCACACCTGGATGATTACCCCGCAGGGGCTCATCGGGGAGATGGGCGAAAGGCTACTGGACAATACGCGGGAAATCCGCCTGCATGCGCATATCTTTGACCATGATGCCTTGATTTTCAAAAACCTGAAATCAAGGGAAGTTTCCCTGAGCCACAGGGACAAGGGTCCAATACTTAAAATGGAATTTGGGGATTTTGACTACCTTGGTATTTGGGCAAAACCGGGAGCAACCTTTGTATGCCTGGAGCCTTGGCTGGGGATAGCGGATTCCGTGGATCATTCGGGATTGTTACGCGAAAAGGAAGGAATACGCAAGCTGGAGCCCGGAAAATCAGAGGTTAAAAAATACAGTGTAGAAATTCTTTAATCAGTACATTCTGTTCTAATTCTCTCTTAAACAACTAATATAAAAGGCTGTCTCGAAGTTCATTCTTCCGTCGGCCTGAGCGTTCCGCATCGCTATCGGGATCGAAGGCCGGACAAGACCAACATCAATACATTTCGACTTCGCTAAATGTGACAAATGTTCTCTGAGACAGCCTCTTTATTTTATGCAAACACAGCTTTCTTGTCTTCAGTCTTCACCAGATTAGCCTTGCCAAGGTAAGTGTAGGAGACGACGAGCAATGCCAGAAATACAAAAGGAGGAAAAGCCACACTGGCCGGATCTCCCGAAGCAAGATGTGCGATGATCGCGGAAATAAAGGTCATGCCAAATCCGAAATACGCAAACAACCTCAGCAGGTAAGGGGTTGCAGGAATAAGCAAGACCACTGCTCCCAAGAGCTTGGCCAAGCCCAGTTCGACCCGGAAATAGTCCGGAAAGCCCAGGTGGACAAATGCAGCCTTCAAATCAGGGCTTGTCAGGTAAAGGAAGCCGCTGAACAGCATCATTCCCGATACGATGGCAGTGGTGGTCCAGAAAATTATTTTGTTCTTGTTCATGGGATTTTGTTTTGATTACGGCTCAAACCTCGGTATTTTTGCTATACATTTGTAAGTACTATACCATTGTATAGTACTATACTTGAGTATAGTAAAGCAGAAGCCCATGGAACACCCAATCGAACTACCCAAGACACACGTCAACTGTATGCGCTTGATACAGCCGGTCACCGATGCCCTCTACGTCCTGAATGGAAAGTGGAAATTGCCCATTTTGATCTCCCTACAATTTGGAAACAAACGGTTCGGACAAATAGCCAAGGAGATCCCGAAGATCACCGATCGCATGCTCTCCAAAGAACTTCGGGAGTTGGAAACCAACGAACTGGTCAAGCGAACAGTCCACGACACCTTCCCCGTGACTGTGGAATATTCCCTGACCGACTACGGCCATTCCCTGGATCCGGTATTCAAAGCACTCGCAGAGTGGGGAATCCAGCACCGGGAGCGAATATTCAAAGCGGAAAAAGAGCTGGTTGAAAAGTAGGCAGGCAAAAGAATCCAGGGCTGTCTAAGCGGGTATTTTTGAGCCTGCCAACCATACTTTTCTAACTAAATTGCCAATCCTTAATAGGCAGGACTAGCTTTCATTTCTCATGGATTGCTGAGCAATTCTCACTCAATCCCCGAGCGTTTTTTTATAGTTGACCTTGACTTTTCTATATTTAAGATTATGTATATACGCTTTTATACCAGTAGTTGACTTTATCTATCCAAAAGATCGCTGAACCCTAAGTTTAGCGCTACATCGGTCTTCGGTCATCGGACTTCCAGCCGGAAGAGAGAAGGAAACTCGATCACTGGCAAGATTGCGGACAATCAGATTTAAGATACATCAAAACGCTCATTTCAAACCCATTGACCTCAGCTCCACCATGAAATCCCCAAACTTCTTGATCTTCCTCCTATCAGCATGCGTCCTTGCCTGTAGCGCGCCGGTAAAACAAGAAACCGGAATAATCACAGACGCCTCAAAATCACGATTGGACTCCACCTTGACCAGTATGGTGGAAACCGGCATGGTTGCTGGGGTATCAGCCCTGATCTATGAAAAGGGAGAGGAGGTTTATTTCAATGCCAAAGGATTTGCAGACCGCGAAGCACAGATCCCCATGGATCGCAACACCATCGCCATCATCTATTCCATGACTAAACCGGTGACCGGAGTAGCCTTGATGACGCTATATGAAAAGGGAGCTTTCCAACTGGACGATCCCCTGGAAAAGTATGCCCCCGAATTTGCGGACATGCAGGTCTTTGCCGGCATGGACTCGATAACGGGAGAAATCAAGCTTGAACCACTGGTCCGGCCCATCACAATCCATGACATCACGCGTCATACCGCCGGTTTCGCCATTGACCCCAACCAGCCGGGTTTGGGAGAATTATTAAAGGCAGCGGATGCGGGCAACCGAAATAATACCCTAGCCCAGATGGCTGAGAAAATGGGAAAAGTACCACTCATGTTCCAGCCAGGCACGCAATGGGCCTATGGGCCGTCTGTTGATGTGCAGGCATTTTTGGTGGAAAGGATCTCTGGAAAACCCTATGGGGAGTATGTGAGGGAAAACGTGCTGGATCCACTGGGTATGAAAGAGACTAGGTATTTTGTGCCTGAAGGAGACCGGGACAGGATTTCTGCGGTCTACAGAAAAGAGCAGGATGGTAGCCTCAGCCAGGTGCCTGACTCCCTAGCCCACTCCTTTAACACCCAAGAGTGGCCCCTTACTCCCGGAGGATTTGGGCTGACCTCCACCGTGGATGATTACATGAAGTTTACCCAAATGCTGGTAAATGGGGGGACGTACAAGGGCAAGACCATACTCAAGCCCGAGACGGTGAAGCTGATGGCAACCAATCAACTCGATGAGGGCATTACCGAAAGGATGTGGCTCCCCAGCAAGGGCCAGGTGGGCTTTGGGATTGACTTTGCGGTACGCCTGCGGGAGCCAGCTTCGCCCGAGGAAAATATGGGCGTCGTGGGCGAGTTTTTCTGGGATGGGGCCGCCAGCACCCTCTTTTGGGTGGACCCAGAGAATGATCTGACAGCTGTGTTATTTGTCCAGGTCATGCCCTTTGCCGGCCAAGTCCACAAAAAATTCCGCGATGCGGTATATGGGCCGTATCAACCCTAGGTAATCGCTTTTTAAACAGTCTCTTCATTTTCACACAAATGTATT
>CAZTJM010000164.1:4540-8370 GCA_964613865.1 uncultured Limnohabitans sp.
AAGCTAAAGCTTTTTGGGCAATCCTCTGTGAACTTAGTGGTAGAAAAAAGATTAACCACGAAGGCCGCCAAGGAACACAAAGGAATTTTAACCACGGAGAACTCAGAGAAAGAATGCCTTAAGGATTTGACACCGTCCCTAACTTCAATCCAGACCCTTTTCTCAGTTGTTTTCCAAGAGCGCAGAGACAAAAGCTAAAGCTTTTTGGGCAATCCTCTGTGAACTTAGTGGTAGAAAAAAGATTAATCATGAAGGCCGCCAAGCAACACAAAGGTGTTTTAACCACGGAGAACCCAGAGAAAGAATGTCTTAAGGATTTGATATGGGCATAGCTCTTACCAAAGACCTTATTTCCTCAGTCTAAACGCATCCTTAATCAGCTTGAGTGGATCAAGGGGTTTGGCTTTTTTGATCTTCTTTTTCTTGGTTTCCAGATCCTCCCCATAGTAATTGTACATGTACTTGTTGTTTTGGGAGTACAGGTAGGTGTTGCCGTAGCCATAGTTGTAGCCCTCGTAGTGGTATCCGGAGTTGATGATGCCATTGAATACACCATAGACATTTTTTACCTGCTTATTGTTGAACAAATCATTGATCATAACCAGGTGGTCCTTGTTGGTATAGCTTTGGCGAACCACATAGAGGTTGATGTCAAAGAGGCGCATCAGGTCTATGGTCTCAGAAACAAGGCCCATGGGAGGCGTATCGAAGATGATGATGTCAAAGCTCTCTTCCAGAAATTTGATAAACTCCACCAACTTGGGCGTTTGCAGGAGTTCGGCGGGATTTGGGGGAATGACTCCAGAGGGGACAAAATACAGATTTTCGTGCTGCGTAGGCAATACGATGGATTCGGCGGAAGCCTTCCCTATGAGGTAGGTCGATAAACCCACTTTTTCGGTATGTTCAAAATAGGAAGCTAGCTTGGGCCTTCTCAAGTCCCCTCCCACCACTACTGTCTTTCTGGATCCCAAGGCCATTGCAGAGGCTAAATTGAGGGAGGTAAAGGTCTTGCCTTCCCCAGACACCGAGGAAGTCACCAGGATTTTCTTGGTTTCCTTCCCAGAAGCCAAGTAGGTAATGGCCGATCTGAGAGAGCGGAAGGATTCGGCCACAGCGGATTTTGGATGCTCCAGCACGACTTTGTTCGTATCTTTGGTACTGTGGCCTATGACGCCCAACTGTGGGATCATAAAGTGCTTTTTCAAGTCCCGCTGATCCTTGATGCTGTCATCGAACATGTCCCTGAGAACGATAAACCCAAAAGGTAAAAGCAGCCCTAGAGCCAGGGCCAAGCCATAGTTTTGTGTCTTTTTCGGGAATACTAACGTGCCCCTCTTGGCGAGGTCCAAAATTGCATTGTCCGACACGTTTGCCGCTCGGGCGATGCCCGCCTCCGCCCTTTTCTCCAGCAGATAAGTGTAGAGGGACTCCCTTAGCTTAAACTCCCTGAATATGCTGGTATATCTCGACTCAGACTCCGGCAAAGTGGCAAACTCCGCATCATACACTTCGATTTCATTCAAAATGCCCAATTTCTGCTTTTTGGTATTTTCGATCAGGTTTACGACATTTTCAAAAAGCGCATCCTGGACTTTTTCCATCTGAACGTCAATTTTGGTCACCTCCGGATGGTTCTCGTTGACCGTGGCCAAGAGCTTTCTCCGATCTTGGGACAAGGTGACCAAGGTCTGGATCAGGCCGTTCAGCAAGGGATCCGGTACCCCTATCACCGAGGGGGCAATGACGTCGGAAAAGTCCTTGCTCTTGCGTTCCATGTATTGACGGATCTCCTCGAAATACTGCAGCTGGTAGTCCAGCTCGGCATTGCGCTCGTCCAGGGTATTCATCTTTCCCAGGATGTTTGAGAATTCCGCAGAGACGTCCAACAATTTATTGTCGACCTTGAAGCGTTGCAATTCCCGCTCCTTTTCCTTCAAGGAGTCCTCCAAGAAGCCCAACTGCTCTTCAATAAATTCTATGGTGTTTTCCTGAATCTTGTTCTTTTCATTCAGATCGTATTCAATATAGGACTGCATCAGGGCATTGATATAGTCTCGCCCTTTTTCTGGCACCTTGGTGACGGTGCTCAACCGCAGTACCGATGAATAGTTGTTTTCCAGCATCACGTCCACAGACCCCGCCAGCCTTTCTTCCAATACCGAGGGATGTACCAACTTAAATATCACGGCATCCCCAATTCTGGAAGGGTTGACCAACAACACGGTAAATTTGGAACGGGCAGTCTCGATTTCCTGACCAAACGTATATGTCTTGTCATAGACAGACTCGTCTCCGGCTGCCTGCACGGCGTTGAAATCCATCAGCCCTGCCTCAGCCTGGACTAAGCGGAAATTGGTCTCTGAAAGAATTTCCAGCTGAACAGGCGCATCCGTGACCTGAAGGTGATCCCAATCCACTTCTATCCTGATCGGCGAGCGATCATAGAGCTCTATGTCCTTTATATTTGTTTTCGCAAAATACTCCACGTCAAAATGGAGCTTTTTGAGCGCCTCATGGGCCATGTTTTTTGAACGTAGGCGGAGGATGTCGTTTTCCAAATTAGGGCCGGAATTAAAAATATTGGATCGGTCCATGATTTTGGACTCCGGAGTCGTGTTGTTTTTGATCACCAAGGAACCGGAAACCTCAAACTGATCGACAGTATAGCGATGGAATAGGAAAACACCAGCAAGAAAGATTAGGGTAAACAAGAGGTACCATGGCCAATAGCGGGCGTATTTCGCAATCACATATTGTATTTGCAGCGCTTTTTCCTCGTTGTCTAACTGACTAAGATCTAGCTTCTCCATAGCTTACAATTCCCCACTAACCAAATTAATAATTAACAACACAGAAGCCAAAAGTCCCGCAAACAAGGCTAGGGAAGCCGTCAGGTTATCCGCGGTCCCAATCTGACGGATCTTCATAGGCTCTAAATATAGGATATCATTCGGCTGTATAAAGTACCAGGGACTTCCCAGGAGGGCCCGGTCATTCAGGTTGATCTGATGTATCTTGGTGCCCTCCCCGTATTGACGGATGATGAAGAGCTTGTTTTTCTTGGCCAGCAGGGATGTCTCGCCTGAGTTGGCTAAGGCATCAAAGATCGTCGCCCGGTTCTTATAGATTATCTGCACACCGACCGTGTTAAACTCCCCCAAGGTCGTGTACCTAATTCCCGCAATCCTCAACCTTACAAACACCTCTTCCTTGAAATATGCGTTGATTTTTTCCTGCACCACATCCTTTGCCTGTTCCTCTGTCATTCCGGCAATTCTGATTTTGCCCAGCTTGGGAATTTCCACCATTCCGTCTTGGTCTATGGAAAACCCGGTCATATACAAAGGATCGCTGCTCCCGCCGCTACCACCACCGGATCTCATGCTTGAATTTTGGCTTTCATTCAGGAAAGTAAAGCCCTCTACAAGCTCGGGATCGGCACTGGCAAAATCTATCTGCACGATATCAAAGGGTTGCAGCACATACCTGTACTCCACCTCCGCAAACGGGATAAACTCATCCAAACCAATCGCTGTACTGTCAGATAGATTTTGTAAATAAGTAATCCGCTTGTTGCTGATACATGAGGATGCCAACAAAAGCAAGCAGGCAAAATAGAAAATCTGCTTCATTCAAGGTGCTTTGAACTAGATGAATCAAATATATATAATTATGATTAGCCACCTCCAAGCGGATAAAATTTACCAACTTCATTTTCTGCCAACTGTGGAGAATCTGTATACCCCAGAATTGCAAAAAACCTTGAGAGATGATCAACAAGACACAAAAGAAGCATGATAATTCGCCCTGCTGAAAACGAAGACTTA
>CAZTJM010000164.1:8470-10301 GCA_964613865.1 uncultured Limnohabitans sp.
CCCGATTTTCAGGGAAGGGGGATATTTAGCAAGTTGACGATGGGCTTGATAGAAGAAATCAAAAAAGAGGGGATAGACTTGATATTCAATACCCCAAATGCCAAAAGCAGTCCGGGCTATCTCAAGATGGGCTGGGAAAGCTGGGGCAGGCTTCCCCTCAAACTGGATTTTCACTTGGGGGCCTCGGGTGCGTCCATACCCTCAACCGCAGACTGGAGAGCTTTGGGTCCCCTGATCGACAAGCTGGAATCTTCAATGTCCCAAGGTTCAGACCTGCTCACTCGGCTCATCCCCGGTTACCTCAGGTGGCGCTATGAAGCCATCCCGCTTTTTCCCTACCAGTATATCAGCGATGGGGAAAGCTACCTGCTGGTCTACCGGATTAAAGAAGGAAAGATGGGAAGGGAATTTAGGATTTGTGAGCTCTTTTTCACGAGGGAACCCGACAAAGCCATGTCCAAGGAACTCAAGAGGGCCTTGGCAGAACGGATAAAAAGCTTCGGGGCAAGGTTCTCCTCAATTTCAGGGCTTAGCTACCCCAAGCAAAAGGTACTTGGTATGGGCTTGCTTCCCGTGATCCGGATAGGGCCTCTGGTCACCCTGAGGCAAGTCTCCGATGACTTTCATCCGCATAGCCAAGACTGGAACTGGACTTTGGGGGATTTGGAGGTGTTTTAGTATACGCCAAGGTTAAATCCGCAAGACTCCAACTGCAGATAAAAGAAGCCCTTATTTGCCCTCCATCGCCATTTTGCATAATCTAGATAAATAAATCCGTGTATTGGGTTTGCATCGCTACCCACCAATTCCTTACTTGAGAGGAAAAAGAGGATTCTAGCCCACTGATGAAACAAGGCATACTCACCATCTCCCTAGATTTTGAACTTCTCTGGGGCATTTTTGACAAGGTGGGAACCCGGTACAGCGCCGCCTATTTTTCAAAAACAAGAGACTTGATTCCGAGAATGCTTGATACGTTTGGCAAAAATGAGATTTCCGTCACCTGGGCGACCGTGGGAATGCTTTTTGCCGAAAATGAGGAAGAATGGCAATACTACAACCCCGAACACCTCCCCTCCTATCGAAATGCCAGTCTTTCGGCCTACCATTGGGCAAAAGTCAATGGTATCAGGCCCGAGGTTCATTTTGCCCCTGAACTGATCCGAGGAATTTTGGACACGCCTTTCCAAGAATTGGGCTCTCACACCTACGCCCACTATTACACCCTAATGCGGGGCCAAAGCCCAGAACAATTTCGCCAAGACCTACAGGCTTCCCAGAGGATATCCCGTGAAAAGTTTGGCCTTACGCTGAGATCATTGGTATTTCCTCGAAACCACCTGAATGAGCTCTATCTTCCCATTTGTCTAGAGGAAGGCTATACCCAGGCCAGAAGCAATCCCAAGGATTGGTTTTGGCAGGAAACCCAACACGAAGACCTGAGCAAGAAATGGTTTCGCTCGGCAGATTGCTTTTTTCCCATGGGATCCAGGACTTCTTATCTTCCGACGGCTATCAAACATTATGAAAATGAACCCACGCTAATTCCTGCCTCCAGGATACTCCGTCCCTACAGACCCGGAAATAATATCCTGAACACCGCTAGATTGAAAAGGTTGCTGGCAGAAATGGAGCTTGCTGCAAAGCTGGGCGAAATCTATCACCTTTGGTGGCACCCCCATAATTTTGGCAAGGATCCGGTTTCCAGCATGAGGGAATTCCGGGAAATCATCTCTCACTATTCGATGCTCCGTGAGAAATACGGGATGGAAAGCCTGTCCATGGCTGGAATAGCGCAGCAAGTTAGAGTATCATAAATCTTCTGTGGTCG
>CAZTJM010000165.1:0-4507 GCA_964613865.1 uncultured Limnohabitans sp.
AAATTCCTTGTATTCGAAAAGGGCTTCACCAGGATACCCACCGGTATGGCCACATAGATGTCGTCGTGGTCGTCATGATGGTGGTGGTGGTGATGGTCTCCCAAGAGCCCAAGCCCAGCCCCGACATAGGCGTTTACTTCGGATTTCCTCAAGAAGTTGTATCCTCCCATCAGTTCCAGACCCAAGTCGTGTCCAATGCCCAGACGGGCTTCTCCGAAAAACTCCTTGTCGGCATCCGTGCCCACGGTGATGAAGGTGTCTGAGGTTTGGAAGTTGATCCCAACACTGACTTGAGCTTGGGCGACAGAAATGAATCCGAAAAGGATGAACGAAAGGAAAAACAATTTTTTCATGGTAATAAACGTTGGTGTGGTCTGCCATTGGCAAAACCTAGGCCAAGCAAATTACCAAGCGCCTTCCTCCTGCCGTATTTTTCGGCCTTCTCGAGCAGACGCATGAGCCGCTTCGATGAGCTTCAATACCGAAATGGCCTGATCCAAAGTCACTTTGAGTTCGGCTCCCCCGAGTATCGCATCAGCAATATTTTGGTAAAAAATCCTATAGTCTCCATCCACGGTTTGCAGAGGGATAGCCTCGCCGTTTAGGAAAATATTTCCCCATCGCTCCGGTGGATCCACACCCCAATCGTCCCCTTCTGGCTTTCTACCCTCTTTAAAAGCCTGTTCCTGCACGTCGAGATGGAATTTTTGATAGCTGCCTTTCTCCCCCAAAAGAAGAAACTTGGGCGTAGGGGCTTGCACCAGCATCCCTGCCGTGACGCGGGCTTTGAAGCCTTCGTAATAAAGGATAATGTCGAAATAATCGTCTGCCACGGCATTTGTACGCTGTTTTTGGATATCGGCAAAGACTGCCTCAGGCTTGCCGAAAAGCAGGACCACTTGGTCAATCAGGTGGGAGCCCAAGTCGTAGGTGATGCCATTGCCAGGCACGAGTGCCTCTCGCCAGTTTTCGGAGACAGACGGTCTGAAGCGATCAAAATGGGACTCCAGATAGACCAATCTCCCCAACGTACGTTCATCAACCAGCTTCTGCAGCGTGCGGAAGTCTCCATCAAACCTTCGATTTTGAAACACACTGCAGAGCAATCCCCTAGATCGGGCTAGCTCATTCAGCTCCTCGGCCTCCCAAGAATGGATGGTCACAGGCTTGTCCACCACGACATGCTTTCCGGCCAGAAGGCATTGCTTGGCCATGCGAAAATGGTGTTCGTTAGGCGTGGTGATACAGATCAGGTCGGCAGCATCGGCAGCCAATAGGTCCTCAAAGCTTCGGAATGTCCGCACCTTGGGGAATTTAGTCTCACATTTGTTCGAATTTCTTTCCACCACAGCCACCAAGTCCAGCTCGGGGCAGGCGTTGATCAGGGGGGCGTGCATCTTTTCGGCTACAGAGCCATAGCCTACGAGCGCGGTTCGGAGGGGTTGGGTCATCGGAAGATAGGATTAGAGATGCATCTCGTTGACTTTTTTGATCAACTCGATGCGGGAAGATACCTGCAGTTTCTGATGGATGTTTTTGCGGTGGGTCTCGATGGTCTGTATGCTCAAGCTCAGCTCGTCGGCGATATCCCGATTGAGCATCCCGTCACTGATGAGTTTGAGGATTTGGGTTTCCCTACGGGAAAGGCGGTACTTTTCGCGGAAAGCGTCAAAGAAGGGAGCCTGTTCCGCTTGCTGGATCACACGCTTGAAATTTTTGACATAGCGTCCTTCATACACTTCGATGATCGTGAAGATAAGCTCGTCGGGATCGGCATCTTTGAGGATAAATGCATCCGCATCCAGGACCATGCACTCCTTGAAGATTTTTTCCTCATCGTACATGGAGAGTACGATGACTTTCAGTTCGGGATGATGGAGCTTGCAGTGCTTGAGTACGCCAAAGCCATCCAATACCGGCATATTCAAATCTGTCAATACGACATCCACCTCTTCCTTGTCCAAAAATTCCAGCAGTTCTTTTCCGTTGTGAAATAGCCCGACTACTAGAAGCCCCTCGTGCTCTTCGATGAGCCCCTCGATTCCTTTTGCAAATAATTTGTGGTCGTCAGCCAGGGCGATCCGGATCATTTTTGGTTGGGTGTGTCGGAGAAAAGCAGGGCAAAAAACAATAATGATCCTGAAATTAGGATTCTAAACCGAAAAAGGCAACTCCAAATTCACAACTGTTCCCTTTCCGATGATAGATGACAGCTGAAACTTGCCCCCGATAGTCTCCATCCGCTTGCCGAGATTGTACATGCCGCTGCCACTGGACTTCTGAGTGGTGTCAAAACCCCGTCCATCGTCGGCGATTTGCAGAATTCGGGCCTTCCCGTTTTGGTGGATTCGGATATCGATCCGGCTCGGGTCGGCATGCTTGATCGCATTGTTGAGGCACTCTTGGATCACCCGGATCAGGACCAGCTTTTCCTCCTTTTTCAGCTTTGCAAAGGAATGGTCTGACTGCAGAGAAGTTTCGCAAAACCCTGTCGCTTGGATACGATGCAGCTGCTGGTTGATGAAGTCATCCAGGCTGAGGGACTCGACCCAGTCGAGGTTCAATGTCTTGGATAGTGCTCGCACTTCCTTGATGGCCTGGTTGACACACTCTTTGGCTTCGAGATGTTTTTCCGGCTTGGAGGAGTTGAGGTTCAGCTTGGTGAGAGACAGGAGCTGGCCGATGTTGTCATGAAGCTCCCGGCCGATCTGGGCAAGTGTTTCTTGTTGGATCTCATTCTCCACATTGAGCAGGGTTTTTTCATGTTCTGACTTTATCTGTTCCAGCTTTTGACGGTTTTTGACTTGGCGCTGACGGTGGAGGATCACCATAGCCACCACAAAAAGAGACATCAGAAAAGCGAAAAATATCCCTCCAAATAGGATCAGCAGAAACTGGCTCTCTTGCTCAGACATGGATGAACTCTTTTTGAAACCGATCTCTAATTACCGCCGAGCAAATTCCCAAGCATAGCAGTAGGTTACAGAGAAGTGTCATACTTCTTGGGATTTCGTTGACCATGTAAAAAATATCCAAATGATGGGTGTAGAGATATTTATGGGAAATATATACCATAAAAGAGGAAGAAAAATAGAATAAGATGGCAGTGGTCGCCCAGAAGCTGAATTCTCTCAGCGGATTGATGTCCAAGACCTCATCAACTGTGATCAATTCAAAAAAATACAAACCGCAAGAGCACAACATTAAAACAGTATTCAAGAAAGAAATGTATTCCCCTGAGTCATTGTAATGCACAAACCCGATCAAATGTAAAACCAGGGAAATAAAAAGAAAAAGCACAATGAAAATGATAATCATTTTTTTGTGACTTTTCCTTTTGAGAAAGCTCCGGATCAGCAGAAAGAACAAAATAGCGGCAACATGCGAATTGAAAAGATTGTAAACCCAGTTGTTTATAATTTTTTGAGAGCTTATGACTGTCCCAAGCATTTCATAAAAAGCAACAATAACCAAAATTGCAAGTGATAACCACACGGCCTCATTCATTCTTTGCTGTTTTGAGAGCAAAGAATATCCTACCAAAGCCGCAAAGGCGAAGCCTACCAATAGTATTGGATAGTAATTCAGACGATTAAAAAATAAGTCAAGATCGAACTGATTCATTACTTGTTTTTATTGGCAAGTTGGAGGACAAGTAGTGCCTCTATCGTAATATTCATCGCCTCCTTCGACCCTACCGGATCGATCCGCTCCTGAGCTGGCATAGATGGGGGAATAAACCAGATTGATTCTGCCCACATACTGCGCAGCATCTGCGCCGTGAAATTCCTCGGCAACCTTTTGGGTGTATTCCGTTAAGTGAAATTTCAGACCGATTACACCGTCTTGGTTGAGTACCTCCATCAGGTCTTCCTTGGAATAGGACTCCCAGTTGGTCTGATTTTCGATGTCTTGTCTAGGTCCTTTGGCCGGTTTTCCTTTTTTGATCTCCTTATCGTACTTGGCCTTCATTTCTTCGAACTGTTCTTTGGTGATTTTCATAATTTGGTGTTTCTGGTTTTGTTGAAAGTGAACTTAAAAATGTTTTTTGCTTATAAACCCGCATTATGCATTAGCAATTCTATTACGGCCAATAATTGCTTCAAAATCAGTCACTACGTTGCTATTTTCGACTTCATCATAGCGGTGCTATGACTCAGTCTCCAAATAGCCTGATTTTATTGCAATTACTGCCCTCACTACGAAACCTAATGCAAAATCCGGGATAAAAGATAATCGTTTTTGATTTTGCATGGCAAAAAAAAAAAGGAGCGGAATTGCTCCCGCTCCTTTTTTAATTTGGAAAAGTGAGGTTTAAGCTACTTTTTTAGTCTCCTTTGGAGCAGGAGTACCTTCGTTTTCAATTTCCTTTTTCATCAAATCCACCACGATCGGTGTCGCAATGTAGATAGAGGAGTAGGTACCGACCAAGATGCCGACGAAAAGCGCGAAGGAAAAACCTCTCAATACCTCACCGCCAAACAGCAAGAGAATAATCACCACAATC
>CAZTJM010000165.1:4517-10284 GCA_964613865.1 uncultured Limnohabitans sp.
GGAGGTGATCAAGGTTCGTCCCAAAGTCTGGTTGATGGAATCGTTGAAGACTTTCACCAGCTTGTGCCTACCACGGCTGTCGATGTTTTCACGGATACGGTCAAAAATGATTACGGTATCGTTGATAGAATAACCGATCACCGTCAATACCGCCGCGATGAATACCTGATCGATCTCAAAGGTCGCTCCGAAGGCGCTGCCGATCGCGAAAGCTGCAATAACAAACAGGGTATCGTGAATCAATGCCACTATGGAGGCCAACGAGAATTGCCACTTACGGAATCTTAACAGGATGTAGAGGAAGATGGCGATCAGGGCTACAATCATCGCTTCAGCGGAAGAAGCCTTGATATCGTCTGCCACAGTAGCACCTACTTTGGATGAACCGGTGATGGAGAACTGTCCATCGGAGATCTGCTCAGCATTATCCACATAGGTGAATCCGGTCACGTTGGCGATGCCTTCTTTTACTTTTGCTTCTACTTCTTTGTTGGAAGCGTCGTCATCCTCGTTGATCAGATAGGAAGTGGTGACCTTGAGGGTATTGTTAGACCCGTAAGTCTTAACCTCCACTGAGCCGTCAAATTCTCCGTCGAGTCCGACTTTCAGGTCAGAAGGTACTACCGCTTCGTCAAATGCCACGATGTAAGAACGGCCACCGGTGAAGTCAACGCCGAATTTCAGTCCGTTGATGGCTGCGATTGCAAGTCCAATCACAATAATGGAAGTGGAGATCAGGTAGGCAAACTTCCTCTTGCTCATGAAGTCGATGTTCATGCCAGAGAGTGCGTTTTTCGCAAACGGCGCGGTGAAGTTGATGCTGCTCTTATCGCCTTTTTTGGTCATCCAAGAAACGATCACCCGGGTGATGAAAACGGAGGAGAAGAACGAGCAGGCAATACCGATCATCAATACAATTGCGAATCCTTTCACAGGACCTTGACCCAGCGCAAATAGGATGGCGCCGGTCAGGAAGGTAGTGACGTTACCATCTAGGATCGCAGAGAAGGCTTTGCTATAACCAGCGTTAATTGCCGCAATCAGACCGACGCCATTGCGGAGTTCTTCCTTGATACGCTCAAAGATCAAGACGTTGGCATCGATGGACATACCGATAGTCAACACAATACCCGCTATACCCGGCAAAGTCAAAGCCGTACCGAGCTGAGCCAAGATACCCAGGATGAAGAAGATGTTGAACACCAAAGCTGCGATCGCTACCAAGCCGCCTTTAGCATAGTATGCCACCATGAAAAGGACGACTAAGGACAAACCTGCGATCATAGAGAATACGCCTTGGTTTTGCGCTTCCTTGCCCAAGGTTGGGCCGATGATGCTCTCTTCTACGATTTGGGTTGGTGCAGGTAGAGATCCTGACTTCAGGATATTAGCCAAATCTTGAGCTTCCACTAGTGTAAAGTTGCCTGCGATTTCAGACTGGCCATTTGGAATCTCTCCATTTACCACAGGGGCAGTGTACACATAGTCATCGAGTACGACGGCTATTCTTCTGCCTACATTTTCGGAAGTCAAAGCTCTCCACTTGCGGGCTCCTTCTGCGTTCATCTGCATGGAAACAGCCGGACGGGAAGTCTGGTCCAAAGTCTGTCGGGCGTCAGTTACTACGTCACCTTCCAATGGGGCTTCATCAGAACCTCTGGTAGTTTTGATCGCATACAGCTCCAACAATTCGCTTCCATCTTCAGCCACGGTAGGTTTTACACCCCAAAGCAGCTTCAGATCTCTTGGAAGGAAAGACTTGTAGCGCTCATTCTTGATGATTCGGTTGATGGCGACGGTGTCTTTGACATCGTAAACCAAGCCATAGTTGGCTTTCAAGGAGCTGATGAGTGGAGATACGTCTGTGGTGTTGCCCATAGGGTCGATCTGCTCGAGCTGCTTTTCCAGCGCATTTTTCAGGGAATCTTCTGGAGATACTTCTGCAGTTGAAGCCGAGTCCACAGGAGTGGCGGTTGCTTTTTGGTCAGCTACCCAAGTGGAGTTGATGTTTTCGATGGCTCCGCCAAATTCATTCAGTTCCAATACTTCCCAAAACTGAAGTTTGGCAACTCCCTGCAGCATATTTCTTACGCGCTCTTGGTTGTCCACGCCTGGCAGTTCAATCTGAATTCTTCCGGATCCGGCAATTCGCTGGATGTTAGGCTGGGAAGTACCAAATCGGTCGATACGAGTTCTCAGAATGTTGAAAGAACGTTCGATTGCGTTTTCGACTTCTGTGTTGATCAGATCAAGGATTTCGTTGTCGGAAGATTCAAGGGAGATTCGTCCTCTGTTGGCAGCGGTGGCGAAGATGGAGCTGAGCTTTTTGCCGGGGTTGTTTTTCTGCCAAGCAGCATAAAACAAGTCCACATACTTGGAGTCGGAGGTTTTGGCTTGCTCTCTGGCTTCTTCTATGGATTTGTTGAAGCCTTCATCTTTTGGATTGCCTGCAAGACCTTTTACGATCTCTACAGGAGAGACGGCCAAAGTCACGTGCATACCGCCCTGAAGGTCAAGGCCCAAACCAAGTTCGGTTTCTTTGATTTCCTGGTAGGTGAAATCAGCTCCGAGGAAATTGTAAACCGGCTCACGCCAGATGGAATCTAGATAAGCTCTTCTTTTGGCAAAGTCGATATTGCCTGAGGCATCCGTGGCATAAGCTTCTGCTTTCTGCTGGATACCGCTGGAGACGAATGTGAATGACAGATAGTACAGGCAGAGCGCCGTGATTATCACTGTCAAAAACACAATGACACCTTTGTTTTGCATAAGTGTTGGATATTTAATTGTTTAAGAAATACACATTGGTGGCCGAACCGTTGCAGGTTCAGCGTTGGGGATTTTCCGGGGAAATATGGAAATCAGGGGCCCTGAGGGGATATAATCCGCTCAAAAAGTATCTCTACGAGATTGTTGGGGGCAATAGCTGTTACCGCCGGAGCGAGGGGTAGTTTTAATTCAAAGCTGAAAACCTGGTAGATCAGATGGAGCACCGTATGGGCTACATGCAGCACAAAGGGCACGACGGCGTCCACGGCCACATTGAGGAAGGTCTGGTCAGGATGGTCCTCGGAATGCTCAGTCTGCTCTGCAGAAGCCTCCTGCGGCAAATATTCGATACCGGAAACAAACAGGCATAGCAACAAAGCCATCAACAGCGTGAAGCGCTGCTGGAAAAGATTGCTATGGGTTTCCCTGGTTTTCATGAGCCGCAAATATAGACATTATTTGAAAATCATCCTTTCTGCCCCTGTTTTTTTAGAATCGCTGTCCCGACTTGATTCTCAGGTAGGTACGGATCACGTCCAGCGCCATGTCAAAGCTGGAGTTGTTGGGAATGATCAGATCGGCTTCGTTCTTGAAGGGTTTGATGTATTTCTCGTAGGTCGGCATCACATGCATCTCATAGCGGTAGAGGACATCGTCCAGATCATAGCCCCGTTCCACCTTGTCGCGGATGATTCGACGCTTGAGTTTAATGTGGTCTTTGGCGTCGATGAAGATTTTTAGGTCTAAAAGATCCGCCAGCTCGGGATAAAACAACACAAAAATCCCCTCTACCACTACCACAGGAGCGGGGGTAAAAGTGAGCATTTTGGCCTTTTTGGATGCGTTGTTGAATGTGTACTCTTCCCGCAGCACAGTCTCGCCATCCTGGATCTTGCGGATGTCCCCCGCGTATTGCTCGAAATCTATGCTATGGGGGGTGTCAAAATTGTGGACTCCATGTGCGTCCACGGGCTGTTCGTGCCGCGGTTTGTAGTAGTTGTCCTGAGAGATCAAGCAAACCTCCCCAGGCTCAAAACTGCTCAGCAGACGCTCCAAAAACAAGGTTTTGCCAGAAGCGGATCCGCCGGTGATTCCGACAATAAATGGCTTTTTCATGGGGTCAAAAGATAAGTCATTTTAAGCTTGTTGGCCGGAATTGATACCGCGAAGAAAGGCAATCAGTGCCCTCACCGCCTGTCCCCTGTGGCTGATTTGGTTTTTTTCCTCCAAGCTCAGCTCCGCAAAGGTTTTGTCAAATCCGCTAGGCCTGAAGACAGGATCGTAGCCAAAGCCTCCCTTTCCGACTTCGGCATGCAGGATTTCTCCCTCCGCTATTCCCTCAAATGAAAATTCCTTTCCCTGCCAAACCAGGGCGATGACCGTGCGGAATCGAGCGCTGCGCTCGGTTTTACCCTCCATTTTCTGAAGAAGAAGAGCGATGTTTCGCTCGTCGCTTTGGGGCTCACCGGCAAATCGACCGGAATACACTCCCGGTGCACCGCCCAAAGCCGCCACTTCAAGGCCAGTGTCGTCGGCGAAGCAGTCTATGCCATAGTGGTCTTTTACATACCTCGCCTTCTGGAAGGCGTTATGCTCCAGCGTATCGCCGGTCTCCGGCAGCTCTTCGTAACACCCGATCTCCTGGAGAGAAACAATCTCAAATTCGGGTCCCAGCGCGGCCTTTACCTCCTCTATCTTCTTCAGGTTGTTGGTGGCAAAGCAGATTTTCATGTACGGAATTTTCGGTTTAGGATGCCCAAAGGTAGTGCAAAGGCGGCGGACAATTGGAATCATGGAGCAGAAATGGGATTCTGCACTTTTCAGTTTTCTTCAGTGATTCCCGTGTCTTATTTTCGTGGATATGAAAAAAATCACGATTTATTGCGGCTCGAGAAAGGGAAACAACAGTGTCTTTGAAGCTGGAGCGAGGGCTCTGGTGCAGGAGATGATCCGCCGGGACTATTCTTTGGTCTACGGAGCGGGCAGGGTAGGCTTGATGGGGGTCATCGCTGATGAGATGCTGGCCGCGGGCAAAGAGGTTTTGGGCATTATCCCCCAAAAGCTGGTCGACCGAGAGGTGGCGCACCAGGGCTGTACCGAGCTGATCATCGTGGAGACCATGCGTGACCGCAAGTGGCTGATGGCCGAGCGGGGGGATGGCTTCATCGCCTTGCCTGGGGGAATAGGTACCTTGGAGGAGCTTTTTGAGATCATGACCTTGAATCAGCTCCGGTATATCCAAAAGCCTCTCGCGCTGTTCAACGTCGATGGATACTATGACAAGTTGATCGACTTCTTAAGCCATGCCATGGAAGCTGGCTTTTTGTATCCCGAGCAGGAGGAGCTGCTTATTGTCTCGGATGATCCAGTAGATCTCTTGGACCAAATGGCCGCTTACCAGGCCCGACGACCGTCAGACTGGTAAGCTAAAAAAAAAAGATACAAACTTTGGAGATTTCAATGGCTAAAAGCGTGCTTTTGCTTGGCCTTTCACATGGTATAAAGAAGATAAATTGTATTTTTGCCAGAATCCCTACGCTGCATGATCGAAAAGCTTTTTCCGCTGGACAAAAATTACATCCTCAGACAGGCGCAGTATGCTTTGGAAGAGGAGTTGATGGACCAGATGGTTTACGAGCTCAAGCGTTCTTACACCTACCTTTACAATCCGCTCCAGTTAATGGATCAGACCTATTCCAAGATCTTGGACACGTTTGATTTTCCAGCAGAGCGGGTCAGGATGATCTGTGGACGGTCCATGTATTTAGACTTTGTGGATGTCCGACACCTTTTCGTCATCATCCTGAGCATGTAGTGTTCCATCTTGCATTACTTGTTGTATGTGGAATGGTTTTGGTGTGAATATGGAATATGGGGTTATGATACGAAGTTGTGTTGACCTCTATCTCATGCTTTTTGTCGTGTAAGCGCTCTACTGTGTGGTCTGCACATGATGGTGTCGCATGTACATGATGGTGTCTCATTCACATGACGTTTC
>CAZTJM010000166.1:0-10151 GCA_964613865.1 uncultured Limnohabitans sp.
ATCGGGTGAAAAGTAAACTTTTGACTGGCCCAATTTTCGGGGGAGCTTACAAAATGATTGAACATCAAAAAAAGGAACTCTAACATCCGTTATATTGCCGGTAGGCAAAGTAAAATTTGTAAAGTTCAAAATCTCTTCTGAAACTCCCTTTGACGGAAATCCACTGTATCCAATAGGCATTACATAGGGAATCTTCAAATCAAGCAACAAGCCATCCCAACCTAATACCATTTTTTCCGCCTTTACCTCGCTCTGCATAGCCCAAATGCCAGTCCAGCCCTTTTTTTGCATTTTTGAATGAAGGCCGACACTTCTATAGAACCCATAGTTAAAATCATAAAGTTTTACCCAAAGTCTATACTTAGAGGTATAATTCTGTTCAAACGATGTGTTCCCTCCAGCAATTCCCTGAATCAACTTGCCAATCGCTGTTTTTGCGCCATAGTTGTACGTCACAAAAGAATCATAGTCGGATTTAGGCAAAGCATATAGATACGGAGCTACTCCCAAAAAATCATTTGCTTGATAAATTTTATTATCTACTAACGTAATATTAGTGGTTGATTGTAAACCTAGATCTCCGCCAAAAGTATCTATAAAGTAAACATCTTCACCCCCTTCAACATCGACAATACTGCCTTCAACTCTAAAATTACTACCACGATCCTCCCCAAACCTGGAAATCACATCATCCAGTTTTCCGTATGATGATTTGTGTGTGTAAAACGTCCCGTAAGGAGTGACTTTGTAAACATAGTCTTCAACTTCTATCTCTAGTTTATCATTGAGAAAATGTCTTAAGCCAATATCAGGCACTAAGTCACTGATAGAGTCCAATACCAAATCAGAATCCGTATTGGATATTCTATAGCTTGAACCTATTTCAAGCAGGCCATCACTCTCCATTTCAGCCAAAGAAATGAATGACGGAAACATTGCTTTTTTTTGTAGAAGTTTTGGGGTATTACCTTTCAAAGTCGCAGGATCAATTTCACCCATTAATTATTGAAACTCCTGGATGGACGAAAATATGAGTCGGTCACCTTCCGTATACTCTTGAATGGTTACGTCGTCTGCCTGATCCAAGTCAACAGTCTGGCATGAAGCAGATAATAGAACAGAGAGAATAAATACTAAAATTTGTGATTTGTGTTTTGTGTTTTGTATTTTCATAAAAACTTTAGTTTAATTCGGCGAAGATGATCAAAAAAAATGAGGTGAAAAATACCCTGTACAGGGTATTTTTCGACAGTTTTCAATAAAAAAGAGGCCGAAGCCCCTTTCAATATTTTAGTATTCTCTAATCAAAATCTCAGCAGGGATGTTCAGTTTTTCATTAAGCTTTCTGATCATGGCAAGACTCAATTTTCGCTTTCCGGATAGAATTTCCGATTTCCTGGATCGGGCACCCAAAATTTCAGAAAGCTCAGATTCGGAGATTCCCATTTGATCCAATCGGAATTTGATTGCCTCGATTGGGTGAGGCTTTGGAATAGGGAAATGCTCGTTTTCATATTCCTTGATCAGAATAGAAAGAACCTCCAACTCATCGGAATCTTCTGACTCCGGCGCTAAGTCCAGTTGCATCAAGTCGTAAGCACGCCCCAAAGCAATTTCGTATTCGCTGTTATTTTTTATTGGCTTTAGCATAGCTGATAAGTTTTGAGTCTATTCTATCGTACTCCTGATGAGTTCCAAACCAAACAATGAAGACTATTTTCAGTCGGTATTCAATATCCACAATCAAACGAAATGAATTGCCATGAATATTGAAAATCACTCTTTTGGCTGAGATGATTGAAGCATTGTGAAATTGTGCTTTCATTTCATTTGGACTATGCCATTCTGCTGAAAGCACTTCTTCATGCCAAGCCAGAAGGCTTTGTTTTGCCTTTGGATAGGAAAGGCACCATTCCTTCAGTGTTTTGACCGCGATAATCCGCATGCTCAAATATACTTAGATGTTACCGTTTTGGTTACGTTTCAATAAAAATAAAAAAGAGGCCGAAGCCTCCTTGTTTTATTTCCACAGATCCGCAGGATACTCCCCTGAATCGTGCAGCCGCTTCAAGGCGTCTATCACTACGGGCTTGTCTTCGGTGTAGGTTACACCAAACCAAGTTTTCCCACCGGCCAAGATTTCAAAGGCCGCTTTGTTTGCTTTGATCAGATTGTTGGCAACTGTAGGGATATAGAACTCGGATTTTAGATTATTGAGGTTTGCTGGAAGAAACTCCGCCCACATCTGCTCGATGTCGGCAAATACGTCTGGATGGAATCCCCAGAAGTTCATGCTGACAGGCGTATTCTCGGCGATTTCGAGGACCTCCCCTTCGCCACGGCTTACGATTTTCTCGCCTTCTCTCGCGATGGACGTACGCTCGACCATCCCGATCAACTGGCCTTTTTCGTTGGTTTCGCAGACTCCGCGGCTCACGGTTCCATTTTCGGAAAGCACGTTTTGGATCGCATAGCCCACCATGGCATGGAGATCTGGCTTCACGTCCGTCGAAAGGAATTTCCCCAGCACCTCAAAAGCTTCCTTGCCATAGAAATCGTCTGCATTGATGACGGCAAAAGGTTCCTTGATCGCATCCTTGGCACAAAGCACGGCATGCGCTGTACCAAAAGGCTTCACCCTGTCTGCCTGCTTCAGCTCAGCAGGCACAAAACTATCAAGCGTCTGAATCACCCAATCCACTTCTATCTTGCCTTCCAGCTTGGGCATAAATTTTTCTTTGGCCACTTCTAGGATTTCCTGTCTTACGATGAACACCACCTTGCCGAAGCCGTAGCGGATCGCATCAAAAATCGAGTACTCAAGGATGGTTTCCCCACTGGGGCCAAATCCGTCAATTTGTTTGTTTCCTCCGTATCGACTGCCGATTCCGGCCGCCAATACCAAAAGGGTTGGTTTATTAGTCATATGCTTGATAAAGAAAGGTCACAAAAATAGGGCTTTATCTCTCAGAGCCAAATCTGCATCAAAAGAAACCTACGGTCTTGAAATAACCTTCACCCGATCAGATTTTTATATTTTCGACGATATAGAAGCTATATATCTACCCATTTTTGAAAAATCAGACGCTTTTTTTGAAAAAAATGACCTTTTTTTCAACCTATTTTCGATCCAGTTCAAATTTTATCTTACTTTCATGCCATAATCTCAAAAAACCACTTAATCTATTGTGAAAAATGAAAAAAATAGAAGCGATCATCCGGACCTCGCGATTTGATCAGATCCACACCTGCGTTTCCAAGCTCGGTGTCAAATTCCTCTCATTTTCCGAAATCAAAGGAATGGGCTTCGAGCATGCCCGCCAGGAAATGTATCGTGGAGTAGCCTACGAACCGACCTATATCCCACGCACCAAACTGGAAATCGTCGTTCCTGATGAAATTGCCCCGTCAGTCATCCAATGCATCCTCTCCGAAGGCAAAACCGGTGAAATAGGCGACGGAAAAATCTTCGTTTACGAGGTTTTGGAAGCCTACAGAATCCGAAACAACGAAACCGGCGAAGCTGCTCTATAAAACCTATCAAAAACCACCTCACCTATTAGACTTATGGAAGAAATACCTGTACAAGACCTCTTTACGGTCAACAACCTCTGGATGATGATAGCCACGACAATGGTCTTTGTCATGCACTTGGGTTTTGCCACGCTGGAAGCGGGCCTTACACGCTCCAAAAACACCGTCAATATCTTATTTAAAAACACCATCATACCTGCGATTGGGCTGCTTACCTATGCGTTGGTCGGCTTCAACCTGATGTATCCCGGCGCTGATTTTGCCGGAGGATTCTTCGGATTTGCTGGATTTGGCGTGAGCCTTCCGGAAGGCTGGGACACCAGCAACTACAACGCTGGATACACCTACTTTACCGACTTTATTTTCCAGGCAATGTTTGCGGCTACCGCTGCCACCATCGTATCCGGAGCCGTCGCGGAGCGAGTCAAACTCGGCCCTTTTATTACCTTTTCCATCCTCTATGTAGCCTTCATTTATCCAATCGTGGGCATGTGGAAGTGGGGAGGAGGATTCCTAAATACCTTGGAAACTCCATTCTATGACTTCGCCGGATCTACAATCGTACACTCTGTGGGCGGCTGGGGAGCATTGGTGGGAGCTTACCTGCTTGGCCCAAGAATCGGCAAATACACTCCTCAGGGCATGAAAGCTATCCCTGGCCACAATCTACCCATGGCAACTATCGGAGTATTCCTGCTGTGGTTCGGATGGTTTGGATTCAACGGTGGCTCCGTGCTTAGCGCCGATCCGGGATTGGTATCCAAAGTGTTTGTCACCACTTCAATTGCAGCGGCGGCGGGAGCAATCGGAGCACTCGTGGTTTCCTATTTGAAATTCAAAACCTACGACATCACCATGGTCCTCAACGGCATCCTAGCCGGCTTGGTCGGAATCACCGCAGGAGCCGATCAGATGGGCGTCTTGGACTCTGTATTCATCGGCCTAGTCGGTGGCGGGCTGGTAGTCTTTGGCGTAGTGTTGTTTGACAAGATCAAGATCGACGATCCTGTGGGCGCTATCTCGGTCCACCTGGTAGGCGGTATTTGGGGTACATTGGCAGTAGGTCTTTTTGGAGACCTAGCCGGTATGGACCAAGTCATTTCACAGCTTATAGGAATCGGCGCTGTCGGCGTATTCTGCTTCGTTACCGCATTTTTGATCTTCTTCGTCCTGAAGAAAACAATCGGCATCCGAGTAGATGAAAATGAAGAAATCGAAGGCTTGGATATCAACGAGCACAGCATGCGCGCTTATCCGGACTTTGCAACTAGAGATTAACTACCATTACCAACAATCAACCACCAATCAAAAAGCCCTGAATCCAAAAAATTCAGGGCTTTTCATTGTCATAGCTAATAAGCGGGACGAAAATAACGGTTGAGTATCGGGCGGTGGCTCAGGCCAAAAGACTCATAGCACCAATCCTTAAACTCTTCAAGTTCTGCTGGCATCAGATAGCGAATCCCCTTGATCAATTCCCGTTCAAACAAATGCTTATTAAAGCTGACTTTTTGCAAAATGGTCTTCACATACTCTAGCATAGCCATTATGATTTGGGTTTATTAACTGATTTTAAGCTAGGAAACGAGGGCTTTTCCGAAGATGTTACGTTATTTTTGAAACCCCTAAGTATAGAATAATCCCTACTTTCGCATCCATGACAAAAACGATGCTTCGTCTCGCTTTCGTATGCCTTAGCTACTTTCTGGTAAATTTTGTCCATGCCCAAGACGTCAAAATCGAGCTGGGACCAGACGAAATCGGGCTGAATGAGACGTTTACAATCAAAGCCACGCTTGCCAACGACAAGATCAAATCCTACGATCAGTTTCCCGAGATTCCTGGATTCCAAAAGCAGGGCATCTCCCAATCCTCGTCCATGAACATCATCAATGGACAGATGAGTAGCTCCAACAGTATCATCCAATACTACAAACCCACCCGAAAAGGAGAGTTCACGCTGGGCAATTTCTCCATACTGATCAACGGGGAGTCTTTCAGCTCGCCCGGAAAATCGATCACCGTGGGAGACGCAGTCAGCAACCAGGGATTTGGCGGAAATGCAACCGATCCTTTTGCGGATTTTTTTGGAAGACCGTCGGAAGAACCCGAATACGTGGAGCTCGAGGATGACGCGTTCTTTTCCGTATCGGTAGACAAAAAGGAAATCTACGCTGGAGAAGGATTCAACCTCAATGTCGCCTTCTATATGTCGGAGCAAAACCAAGCTCCATTTGACTTCTATGAGCCGGGCAGGCAGCTCGATGCCATCCTGAAAAAGCTAAAACCTAACAATGCCTGGGAGGAAAACTTCAACATCACCAATATCCAGCCGGAGCTGGTGGTAATCAACAACAAGCGATGGATGCGGTACAAGGTCTACGAGGCCTCGTTTTTCCCTTTTTCAGAGGGCACGATCGAACTCCCCCGGGTGCCGTGGGAAATGATCAAATACCGAATTGCCAAAAACCCTACTTTCTTTGGGGCAAATCGCCAGGAAGACTTCAAGACTTTCTACTCTACTCCCCAGACCATCACCGTAAAGCCACTCCCTCCACATCCGCTCAAAAACGAAGTGGCAGTCGGAGTCTTCCAGTTACGGGAAAACATCAGCAAGCTGGAGGTGGAAACTGGCCAGGGCTTCGAATACAACTTTGGAATCAGCGGAGTAGGCAACATCAACTCAATCTCGCCTCCCAAGCGGCTGACCGGTACAAATCTCAACACCTACGACCCCAACGTCCGACAGCAAGTCAACCAAGGGTACGGCCGGGTTTCCGGAATCAAAGAATTCAACTACTATATTACGATCAACGAAGCTGGAGAATACGATCTGGACGATCACTTTGAGTGGGTCTATTTTGACCCCGTGAGGGCTGTCTACGATACGCTGAAGCCGGAGGCAAAGATCGTCGTGTCGGGAGAAAGCAAAGTAAACCAGGCCATTTCCGGCCAAAGACTCGGAGGCATCTATGACAGGATTGCCACTGAAAGCAATCAGTTTTTAAACGAGGAATATAAATACTATTTTACGACCGCAATCAACGTGCTCCTTTTAGGCGCTGTCGCCCTGCTGGCGGTTCTGATAATCAAGAAAAAATAATGGGAAATTCATTTGGCAAGCTTTTCAGAATCACCACGTTTGGTGAATCGCACGGAAAAGCTTTGGGAGCTATTGTGGAAGGATGTCCGGCAGGCTTGGATTTGGATGAGGAAAAAATCCGGCTCGAAATGCAAAGAAGAAAGCCCGGCCAATCCAAGATCACCACCCAACGCAAGGAAGAGGACGAAATCCAAATTCTTTCGGGTGTATTTGAAGGCAAGACTACCGGCACACCCATCGGCATAGTCATCCAAAACTCCGACCAAAAAAGCAAAGACTACTCCCACATTGCGGACAAATTCCGTCCTTCCCACGCAGACTATACCTACTTCGAAAAATACGGCATACGCGACTATCGTGGCGGGGGCAGGTCCAGCGCGAGAGAAACCGCCGCAAGAGTAGCCGGAGGCGCTATCGCAAAGCAATTTTTGGAGACAAAAGGGATAACGGTTCAAGCCTTCGTATCCCAAGTAGGGGCGCTAAGCCTGGAGAAAAGCTATACCGAGCTCAACCTGGATCTGGCCGAGGAGAATATCGTCCGCTGCCCGGATCCCGAGATGGCCGACAAAATGATCACCCTCATCGACCAAGTCCGACTCGAAAGAGACACTATCGGAGGCGTGGTCACCTGTGTGATCAAAAATACCCCTCCAGGTATAGGCGAGCCAGTCTTTGACAGACTCCATGCAGAATTGGGCAAAGCCATGCTTAGCATCAATGCGGTAAAAGGTTTCGAGTACGGCAGCGGATTCGAAGGCGTCAAGATGCGCGGCTCCGAGCACAACGACACCTTTGTGAAAGAAGGGGATCAAATCCACACGCTTACCAACCATTCGGGAGGAATCCAAGGCGGCATCAGCAACGGTGAAGACATCTACTTCCGTGTGGCATTTAAGCCGGTGGCGACCATTATGCAAGACCAAGAATCACTGAACGAGGCTGGCGAGACGGTCACCGTCAGTGGAAAAGGGAGGCATGACCCCTGCGTAGTCCCCCGCGCCGTGCCGATCGTGGAGGCTATGGCGGCATTGGTCATTGCGGACAATCTTCTCTTGTCCAAGACAAACAAACTTGAAGGAATCTAAACCCACCAACGATTGAAAAAGAAGAAAAAAATACCCTTGCATACCCAGATTATCCTAGGACTTATCCTCGGGCTAATCTTTGGCTTGGTCGTGATTAAGACTGGAATTCCCAATTCCTTCACCCTGAATTACATCAAACCCATCGGCACGATCTTCATCAACGGGCTCAAGATGATTGCGGTGCCCTTGGTACTTGCTTCCCTGATCGTCGGCGTATCCAATTTGGGCGACGTATCCAAACTCAGCAGAATCGGGGGAAAAACCATTGCAATCTACCTCTGCACTACGGTAGTAGCCATCTCTGTGGGCCTAGGTCTAGTGAATATCTTTTCCCCGGGAAAAAGCCTGCCAATCGAAACTCGGGAAAATCTGATGCAGCTCTATCAAGGGGATGCCGGAACCAAGCTAGGCCAGGCATCGGAGATTCAGGAGCAAAGTCCACTGCAGCCGCTGGTGGACATCGTTCCGGAAAATATCTTCGCCGCTACGACAAACAACGGCGCCATGCTTCAGGTGGTATTTTTCGCATTGCTAGTCGGCGTTGCTCTCCTGCAAATCCCAAAGTCCAAAGCGGAGCCGATCATAGCATTCTTCGACGGTTTCAATGACGTGATCATCCAGATCGTCAATTACATCATGCTGGTGGCGCCTTATGGGGTATTCGCCCTGATGGCTTCCTTGATCGTGGAGATCGCGGGAAACAATCCCGACTCGGCAGTCCAACTCCTTCTCGCTTTGCTCAAATACAGTCTAGTCGTTTTAGGAGGACTAGCCCTCATGGTTTTCTTGGTATACCCGATGATTTTGAGGGCATTTACCAAGGTTCCTTACTTGGAGTTTTTCAAAGCAATCCGACCCGCCCAACTATTGGCATTTACAACTTCGTCCAGCTCCGCCACCCTTCCCGTGACCATGAAGCAGACAGAGGAAGAAATCGGCGTTTCCGAAAACATCTCGAGCTTTGTGCTGCCCCTTGGCGCCACGGTCAATATGGACGGAACTAGCCTCTATCAAGGGGTGGCAGCGGTGTTCATCGCGCAGGCACTCGGCATGGACTTGTCGCTCACCCAGCAGCTGATGATCGTATTGACAGCCACGCTTGCCTCCATAGGCTCCGCCGGGGTGCCGGGCGCTGGCTTGATCATGCTCATCATTGTCCTCGAATCCATCCAGGTTCCGGCCGCTGGGATAGCTTTGATCATTGCGCCAGACCGAATTTTGGACATGTTCCGAACGGTTGTCAACGTCACTGGAGATGTAGTAGTGACCACGGTCGTCGCAAGTACGGAGGGGGAACTTCCCGAGGGATTAATCCGAAAAGCAAATCCTTTTACCGCAAACGAAAGCGTACAGGAAGAATCATAAAACGAAAAAGCCCGGCAAGCCGGGCTTTTTCGTTTTTAGTAGTTTTTCAGAAACTCGATCAATCGGTCAAACTCCGCATCGGTAATCGCCGGAAAATTGGCAATCCTGAAGCTGGTCGGCTTGTGAGGCCCATAACCGCTGCCCAATTGCATTCCTTCTTTTTCTGCAGCTTTTTTTGCAGTTGCGATCAAGTCCTCGGTGCCGGCAACCGCCATCACCGTCGTGCTACGGGTCTGGTCATTGTCCACCAACATTCTGAACTTGTCAGATTTCGCGATGGTGTCCTCAAGTTTGGCCATGCGCGCTCTCAGTCGGGAATCGACATGTTGGATCTCCTCTAGATCTTTTAGGACCCGATTGAGCAAATAAATCCCAAAAACGTTGGGAGTATAGTGGGTCTGGTAGCCGGCCGCATTTTCCAACATGAAGTTTAGGCTGTTATATCGACCTCTTTCACCTTTCCGCTGTGCTTTATCTACCGCCTTAGGAGAAACAATCAAAATTCCCAAACCAGCAGGAAGACCAAAACACTTTTGCACCGATGCGTACCAAATATCCGCCAGATGAAAGTCCAACTCTATGCCTCCCATGGAAGAGGTGGTGTCGACTGCGATCATCTTTTCCGGAAATTTCTCGCCGATCGCTTCGATAACCGCCATGGGTACTTGGGTCGCGTTGGCGGTTTCATTTTGGGTAATCGCGATCAGGTCAAAGCCCTCTCCGATTTCCAATCCTGCCACGTCTACGGGTTGATTTGCCTCCAGTTTTAGCGCAGCAGTCGATGGCACGATGTGTTTGGCGTACTCCAACCACTTTTTCCCAAATGAGCCCGAATAGATATGAAAACTGGCCTGCTCGACAATCGATTGGGTGATAATTTCCCAGTTTTCCGTCGCCGATGAGGTGAAAAGCAGCTTGTAGTCATCCGGCATTTTGAGCTTTTCCCGCATCAACTGCTCAGTCTCCTGATAGAGATGCATGAACACTCCGCTACGGTGATTTGCACTTAAAATCCCTTCATTGTAGGCATCCTGCATGTATTGGGGTAGCGCATCGTAAACTTT
>CAZTJM010000167.1:0-10145 GCA_964613865.1 uncultured Limnohabitans sp.
GCATTGTCCAACTTTTCACTTAACCTGAAATAAACGTAAGAGTAGGGTACCTCATTCAGATCACCCATGAGGATCACCGGATGAGGACTGTTGTTGATGTGTTCGTAGAGCATAGAGAGCTGTTGCGCACGCGCTAGGCTTCCCCTGTGCAACTTGCCCAAAGTCTGTCTATATACCTGCTGAGCCCGATCATAGTCGTTGAGCGATCCAGTCTCTATTGCCATGGACTCTAGGTGGGCGTTATATATCCTCAGCGTATCATTGCCAACCTGAATGTCAGCGAAAATTGCTCCGTTAGTGACTTGATTGTCAAATACAACACCGTGGTTGAGGATGGGATAGCGGGAAAAAATTGCCATTCCCTGCGACCTTTTCTGGGGATTGCCATCGACGATATGGTAGACGTGCTCGTACTCTCCATCCTTCGTCAAGAATTTGAGTGCATTTCTGGTAGAGGAGGTGTTGTCTTGATAGAATTCTTGGAAAGATTTGATGTCTGCAGGGTGTTCCGCCAGCCAGGTGAAGACGTTGGGATCAAGTTGGTCTGTCTTCTTTTTCCGATAAAAAAAGCTGTGGGCATTGTAGGTCAAGACTTTCAGTCCTTCGGCGTCTTCGTTGCGCGGATGGATCTGAAAGCTGATTAGCAGAAATTTGTATCCTATCAGCAATGCCGCTAAAGGGAAAAAAGCGAGTCTTCTCCAGGACAATGCCAAGACGGCAAACAGGAAGATATTGACAATCAGGATGACCGGGATGAAGAAAGGTAGCAATCCCGCAAAACGGAATATCTCAGGAGAAACAAAGACACTGGAATAAAGAACCAGCGATAGCAAAAATACCGGAACTGTAATAAATTTCATCTAGGTTGGGTAGAGAGCAAAAGAAACAAACCCGATTTCAAAAGTGGTGATTTTCGCGTCATTTTCAATATTGTTCCGTTTCTGGTTGGACAAATCATTCTTACTCAAAGTTCCTTCCAAGGGTTACAAATGACGGGTCCAAAATCCTGCCAAACGGCTCAATCAAATTTTGACCCGACACTTGGAATCACGTGATTTAGTTTAATTTTACGTAATTACCCAACAAATTAATCATCTACCTCCCATGAAAAAGTTTTCGAATAGTTGGTTGACAGCGTTCATTTTCGCATCGATCTTGGCATGCCAGCCCAAGACTGCGGAGACCAGTGCTGAAGCTGCCGCTGAAGAGTCCACGACTGCCGAAACGGCTGAAAGTGAGCAAAGACCCAGCCCTTTGATGGTCGAAGAAGGGCAGATTGCCGGGAAAACCATCGCAGTTCACTATGGTGCCCCATCGGTCAAAGGAAGGACCATTTGGGGGGATCTGGTACCCTACAATATCGTCTGGAGAACCGGTGCGAACGAGGCAACCTATGTCGAGATACCGCAGGATGTCAACGTAGAGGGGCAAACCTTGGCCGCAGGCAAATATTCCCTATTTACCATTCCAAAAGAGACTGGGCCATGGACCGTGATCTTCAATTCAGACTGGGATTTAGAGCACGGACACTTTCAATACGATGAAAAGAAGGACGTATTGAGAGTAGAATCTACTCCGGTTTGGGAAGAAAACTCAACCGAACAACTCAGTTTTAAGATCGAATCTCCCGGCTTGGTAATTCGCTGGGACAAGTTGAAGCTTCCAATTGTGATTCAATAATCCAAACGCAAAAAAATCCTTGGACGAACATCCGGGGATTTTTTTGTGCCTGACCACGGGGTTGACAGCTCAGTAGATTTTGTGAGGCCCCGCCCTATATTTCCCTTTCCCACCATGACTGATCTTTGATGAAATATTTTTCTTTCCTTCTGGTGTTGGGTGTTACGATTGCCCTCGCTGTATTGGTTTCCATACCGATTGGCCAGATTCCGCCCATTGCTCCTTTGCTGGACCCAAACCACGGATTTTGGCAGAATAGCATCAGCGAGGATGAGCTAGCGGCGGAGGAGCTGGCGCTGGAAAACCTTACTGCTCCAGTAGAGGTCATCTATGACCAAAATCTCATTCCTCACATTTTTGCAGAAAGTGAAGCTGATCTCTATCGGGCCCAGGGATATGTGACTGCACAGCATAGGCTTTGGCAAATGGAGTTTCAAACCATGGCGGCCGCTGGACGGGTCTCCGAAATCGTGGGGCCGATAGCGCTTGATCTCGACCGAATGACCCGGCGTAAGGGCCTGGCTTATGGAGCTGAGCTGGGTATGAAATACCTACAGGAAAACGACCCGGAGACACTCGCTCTCGTGGAGGCCTATGCCGACGGGGTAAACCAATACATCGCTCAGTTGAGTGACGCGAGGCTCCCCGTTGAATATAAAATACTCAACTATAGACCGGAGCCTTGGTCAGCATTCAAGTCTCTTTTGCTCCTCAAGTACATGTCCGACATGCTGGTAGGAGATAGGGATTTGGAGTTTACCAACCTTCGGAAGATCCTCGGTGAGGCTAAACTGAACAGGCTTTATCCCGAATTCCCTTCGGAAAATGATCCAGTCATCGAAGCCGCCCATCTTTGGGACTTCGAGCCATTGCCAGTTTTGAAGCCCGATTCTATGGCGTATCCGGATGAAGATCTTTTGATATCCCCTCTTTCCCAGCCGGAAGAGGGTACGGGCTCAAACAACTGGGCGGTAGATGGGAAAAAAACCAAGAACGGGAACCCTATCTTGGCCAATGATCCACACTTGAGCCTTAATCTGCCTTCTCTTTGGTACGCCATGCAACTGAGCACACCTTCAAATTCCGTGAAAGGAGCAACCCTCCCCGGAGCGCTTGGGGTAATATCAGGGTTCAATCAGGATATCGCATGGGGAGTCACCAATGCCACACGGGATACAAGAGACTGGTACAAGATCACCTTTCAGGATAGAAGCAGGAAGGCGTATCAATATGGAACGACATGGAAGCCTGCCGAGAGACGTGTCGAGGAAATTAAGATCAAAGGGCAAGAGGCATTTATCGACACGGTTTTTTACACCCATTACGGGCCTATTGTGTATGATCGGTCTTTTAGGGCTGAGAGGCAGGATATCAACTTTGCGCTGAAGTGGACTGTGCATATGGGCTCAAATGAGCAGAAGACTTTTTTGCTCTTGAACAAGGCGAAAAACCACAACGACTACAATAAGGCTTTGGATCACTATACCGCGCCAGCGCAAAATTTTGTATTTGCCTCCAAATCCGGCGACATAGCCATGCGGATCCAAGGCAAATTTCCTCTAAAATGGCCAGGGCAGGGGAAGTTTTTGATGGACGGGGCAGATCCAAAAATGGAATGGCAGGGCTACATTCCCAATGAGCAAAATGCTAGTACTCTGAATCCCGAACGGGGATTTGTGTCTTCGGCAAATCAGCACCCGACCGACTCCACGTACCCCTACTATGTGTTTGACAACAGCTATGAGCACTACCGCAATCGACGCTTAAACAGGAAGCTTAGTGAAATGGAGCAGATCACGGTGGAGGATATGATGGGGTTACAGTTTGACGATTATAATCTCCAAGCGGCGGAAGCGCTGCCAGTATTGATCCGACTGTTGGGGACCTACAAGTCCGACTCGCCGGAAGCGGAAAAATACCTGCAGGAGTTGAAGTCATGGGATTTCTTTGCGGATCCCAACCAAAAAGGGCAAACGCTGTATTCTATTTGGTCAAGCGAGACTTTTGAAAGTATCTGGCGGGAGCTTTCGGAGAGCAAGGCAGCAGTCGTCCGTCCCTCCAGCTACCAAACTGTTGAATTAATGGCCAAATCCGAACAGGATTCTATTTTCGAAGTGAAGTCAGTAGACGGTGTGGAGGCTGCGGATTATCACGTCAGGGTAGGTTTTGACTCCATGCTCGTTGCGATGGAAAAATGGGAGGCCGAGCAAGGTGACTATTCTTGGGCAAACTACAAAAAGACGACAATCCAGCATTTGGTGCCAACTTTCAAGTCTTTTTCCGTAGCCAATGTATATACTGGAGGCGGATCTGGTATATTAAATGCAACCGGCAGCCGACATGGGGCCAGCTGGAGGATGGTGGTGGAGCTTGGATCACAAGTTCAGGCCTTTGGTGTCTACCCAGGCGGACAGTCCGGCAATCCGGGTAGCAAATTTTATGAGAATTTTATCCCTGTTTGGGCAAATGGAGAATATTTGGACTTCGGTTTTAAAATGAAGGGAGATACAGATAATGTGCTCTTTAAAACCACACTAAAATAAACTGATATGCGATTCATCTTTCTTACCATACTTGTTGCCCTGCTTGTGGTTTTTCTCAATTCGGTCGGGCCATTTTGGGTGGTGATGATAGGCATTGCTCTTTTGAGTGCCTTGATTTCTCCCAATGGATTTGGAGGGTTTATGGGAGGAGGACTGGGAATGGGACTGGCTTGGTTAGGACAGTGCATTTACTTGGGCATCAATACGTCAAGTCCTCTACCAGACAGGATGGGTGAATTGATGGGTATGGGCTCTGGCATGACCCTGATCGCTATCACCGGAGTCGTCGGTTTTTTGCTCGGGGGATTTAGTGGGTGGACGGGTGTACTTTTTCGAAAAATGTTTCAAAAAACACCTGAAAACGTCTATAGAGGATAGTTTTTGGCGGAATCCGCCGTGTTACTTTTTTTGCAAAAGCGCATATTTATTTTTTCAGTTGATCGGAATGAGTACCTTTGTTACTCATTATTTGCTGACTTTTTATGCTTGAATCGTTAATCACTTCAAAGACTCGATTGCGGCTATTGATAAAGTTTTTTGTCAATTCCCAAAATCACAGTCACTTAAGGGGACTCGCGGACGAGTTTGGGGAATCTACCAATGCGATTCGCAAAGAACTGAACAACCTCACTGACGCGGGAATTCTGGTCAAGCATTCCGACAAGAACAAAATCGAATATCAAGCCAATACGCATCATCCATTCTACACGAATATCCGGGACATCATCAGAAAATATCTGGGATTGGATATGCTTTTGGAGCAGATTTTGGAAAGAATGGGCGATGTGGATCAGGTAGTTCTGATAGGAGACATAGCAAGGGGTAGCGATACTGGTACTATTGACGTATTGGTAACTGGTGACAGTCTCAATGAGGATTATTTCCATCACCTCACCCAGCGATTGGAGCAATTAATTGACCGAAAAGTAATTTTCAACTTGGCTTCCGGACGTTTTTCTTCGGACGGGCTGATCCTCTTTGACCGTCAAGCAGGGGTTTAAGGATGTTATTGTATACTGAATCAGACATGCTAGGCACAGGTGTTGTGACTGAAAGGGCGAAGCTGTACAAGGTGTGGCGATTTTCAATAAAAGATGCGACTTTAGAAGGTCATAAATTTGAACTCGTAATTTTAAAGGAAAAATAGTGAAGCATTTCCTACTCCAAATTTTTGTCAAAAGGACATTCCTTTCCGCCCTTCTTATCCTGCTTACCGGTTCTCTTTGGGCACAAAACCTCAGCGATCTAAAAAATCTGAAAGTGGACAACCTGTCGGATGCACAGATCGAACAGTTGATTAAGCGGGCCGAATCAAGCGGCCTCACCTCGGCTCAGATGGAGGCAATGGCCAGAGAACAAGGCCTTTCCCCGATTGAAGCTAATAAGCTGAGAACTCGGATCATGGATCTTCAAAGAACTACCGGTTTGAGATCTGGGTCAGGTGGATCATACGGCAATGAGCTACGGAGTATGGAACTGGGGGAGTCGGACGATCTATTTGACTCCATCCGTAAATCAGATCCCTACTATGATCTTACGCCGTTTCAGAAAAAGATTTTCGGATTCAAACTGTTTCATAACCGAAATCTGGATTTTACTCCGAGTCTGAACCTTCCCACACCGCAAGGCTACATCATCGGTGGAGGAGATCAGTTGCTTATTGACGTGTATGGTGCGTCGCAGGAATCCTTTGATGTTACTGTTTCCTCGGAAGGCACAATTCTGATTCCTAATATCGGACCGGTTCAGGTAGGCGGTGCTTCTATCGAAGCTGCAACAGCTAGATTAAAAAGCTCCTTGGGTAGAATCTATTCTGGTCTGATGGGAAGCAATCCCAATACCTTCCTTCAGGTCCGGCTGGGGAATATCCGCTCTATCAAAGTCTCGATGGTGGGGGAATTGTCCAAACCAGGGACTTACACACTGCCATCCTTCGCCTCGGTTTTCAATGGACTTTTTGCTGCGGGAGGGCCAAACGAGAACGGTTCCTTCAGAAACATCCAAGTCTACCGGGACAGCCGATTGGTGACGACAGTTGATATCTACAAGTTTTTATCGAAAGGAGAATCTGCAGCCAATATTACCCTACGAGATAATGATGTCATCATCGTTCCTCCTGTACAAGCCCGAGTTGAGGTCATCGGGCCCGTGAGGAGAGAGGGTTTTTTTGAGGTACTACCAGAGGAAACACTTTCTGATTTGTACATTTATACCGGCGGGTTCAAAAGTGAGGCTTACACGGATCGACTCACTATCCGGCGGGTTGAGAACAATGAGCGGAGAGTCATTGACGTAGCACAAGCAGATTTCAAGAATTTTAATCCCAAAGACGGCGATGAGATCTTGATCGGAGAGGCCTTGGATCGGTTTATCAATCGGGTGCAAATATCCGGCGCGGTGCAAAGACCAGGGGAGTATGCGCTTGAAGATGGGATTTCTGTAAAAAGTTTGATTGCGAAGGCCCAGGGACTTAAGCCTGAAGCATTCATCAATAGAGCAACGCTTTATCGGACGAGTGAAGACTTGACGTTAGCGGTAGCACCTCTGGATTTGAAAGGAATCATGGATGGCACGGTCGAGGACATTGTCTTGAAGAATGAGGACTTGCTTTATATCCCGAGCCGCTACGAGATTCAGGAGGAAACCTATGTGAAGATCTCGGGGGAAGTCAATGTGCCAGGCACATTTCTTTTTGCGACTTCCATGACTGTAGGAGATTTAATCCTGCAGGCGGGCGGGTTATTGGAATCCGCTTCCAGTTCTTATATAGAGATTGCCAGGAGGGTGAGAGATGCCAGTTCAGGGAGGCTGGCCGAGTTGATCACGCTTTCGATTGATCCAAATCTGCAACTGACCCAAGAAGAGATGAATCAGCCATTGCTGCCATTTGATCACGTATTTATCCGAAAAAGTCCGGGATTCGAGCGCGAGCTTTTGGTCACTGTGCAGGGTGAAGTGAATTTTCCGGGTGAGTTTGCGATTGCTTCTGCAAACGAACGAATTTCCGATGTGATCAAGCGCGCAGGCGGACTGAATCAGTTCGCCTATCCAAAAGGAGCGAGCCTTGTGAGACGGACGGTTTACTATAAAGAACCAACACCTGAACAGGTAAAGGAAAAGACATTGAGGGACATTCGTGAACGAGTGGACCCTGAAAAGAAAGACCAGCTAAATCAGGCTGAATTGATCCTGTTTGAACGACTGGATGAGAAGATTACTGCCATCGAGGAACAGCGATTAATTGAGGAGCAAAAGAGAATTCTCCAAGGTGACAGTACTAAGACAGCAGACTCTCTTTCGAGAGACACCTTGTTTAACGACGTGCGTATTAAGCAACAGGATGTCATCGGAATTAATTTGGCAGAAATCCTCCAGCATCCAGGGACTGGAGAGGATCTCATCCTGCAGGAAGGGGATATTTTGAGGATACCCAAAGAGCTACAGACTATTCGGATGGTCGGTGAAGTGTTGCTTCCCACGACCGCCCGTTTTGTAGAGAATGCGAATTTTCGAGAATATATATCCAGGGCAGGTGGGTTTACTGAAGATGCCAGGAAGAGCAAATCCTATGTTATCTACGCCAACGGGGATGCTAGAAGAACACACTCATTTATTGGAATAAGATTCTATCCACAATTGGAACCCGGAGCTGAAATTGTAGTTCCGAAGAAACCGCGTAGGGAAAGACTGAGTACTGCGGCATGGTTGGGCATAGCTTCCAGCTTAGCCACCCTGGGGATTTTGGTGCAGACATTTATCAATAATAATCCGTAGCATTTATAGTTTATGAAGATTGCAGTAGTTGGTACAGGTTATGTCGGGTTGGTTTCCGGAGCATGCTTTGCGGACGTCGGAATCGAGGTGACCTGCGTGGACATCGATCAGAAAAAGATCGAAAACCTAAAAAATGGCATCCTGCCGATCTACGAACCGGGCTTGGAGGAGATCGTAGTCAGAAACCATAAAAGCGGAAGGCTGCACTTCAGTACCGACCTTGGAGAGGCTATCCAAGGTTCGACAGTGGCGTTCATAGCAGTAGGTACGCCTCCCGGCGAAGACGGCTCTGCTGATTTGAAATATGTGTTGGCCGTAGCCGATGAGATAGGGAGTAAGATGAGTGACTACATCGTGGTGGCTACTAAGAGTACAGTGCCCGTAACCACCGGTGAGAAAGTCAGGGCGGCGATCCAGTCGGCCTTGGATGGGAGAGGGTCGGATCTATCCTTTGCAGTAGCTTCTAATCCGGAGTTTCTCAAAGAGGGAGCGGCGGTAGAAGACTTTCTCAAGCCTGACAGAATCGTAATCGGCGTAGACGATGAGCGCGCGAAGCAGATCATGCAGCGACTCTACAAGCCTTTCCAGTTGAGTGGAGATCGCATTATCTACATGGATATCCCCTCGGCGGAGATGACCAAGTACGCAGCCAACGCGATGCTGGCGACCAAGATTTCTTTCATGAATGACATCGCCAACCTGTGCGAGCGCGTAGGCGCGGATGCCAACATGGTCAGAAGGGGTATCGGTTCTGATCCGAGAATCGGAAACAAGTTTATTTATCCCGGCGTTGGCTATGGAGGTTCCTGTTTTCCTAAGGATGTCAAAGCGATCATCAAAACCGCCAAGCAATACGGCTACAACCTGAGAGTACTCCAGTCTGTGGAAGATGTGAACGATGACCAAAAACACATTTTAGCTGACAAGGTGAAGTTACACTTTGGTGAGGATCTCAGCGGAAAGACTTTTGCCATGTGGGGTCTTAGCTTTAAGCCCAACACCGACGATATGCGTGAAGCTCCTGCGTCAGTGATCATCGATGAGCTGCGGGAAGCAGGTGCAACTGTCAAAGTTTACGATCCGGTAGCGATGGATGAGGCAAAAAGCCACTATATCTTCGACAAAGTCACCTACAGCAAGGATGCCTATGATGCCCTCGTGGATGCGGATGCGTTGCTTTTGGTAACTGAATGGTCGGAATTCCGGATTCCAAGCTGGGAGGTCGTGGGCAAGTTGCTGAATAACAAGGTAGTGTTTGACGGTCGAAATATCTACGATCGGAAATATCTGGAAAGTTTAGGCTTTACCCACTATGGGATTGGTGTGAGATAATAGCCTCGTATTTTCGAGCGAAAAATCGCAGATTTAAAAAATTGATTTGATGATAGGTGATAAGAGTTTCAGTATTGTGTTCATATTTATCTAAAAAATGGTTTCAGAAAAGGCTGAAAATCAACCCAATGAGTTAATTGATTTCCCTGCATTGATCAGGGCAATTTTCGAATTCAAAAAGACAATATTTCTCATCGGGGCGATTGGGCTTTTTTTGGGCATATTGGTTGCATTTACTACGCCTAAGGAATACCAATCGTCGTCGTATGTGTTGTTGGAATCCGATTCGGGATCCTCGCAAATGGGACAACTTGGTGCAATAGCGGGGTTGGCGGGGATTAATATGGGGCAATTTCAAAACGGTCAATTGGCACTGACTCCTGAAATTTTTCCAGACGTGATTCGAAGCAGAGACTTTCTTGGGGAAATAGCAAAGGAAGATTTTGAGTTTGTCACAAAAGATAACCAGATAATCTCACTGGAGAACTATTACTACGAAGAGCGACCCTCTAATTTGGTAAAAAAGACTCTCAATTTTATATTGTCTATTCCCGCTGTAATTTCTTCTTGGTTTGAAGCGCCAGTTCCTCTGCCCGACACTATTTATGATGGACAAAACAAAGACACGGACGAACCAAGCTATATCAATCTAACCGGTAAGGAAATTTATGCAATCGGAGAGTTGAAAAAGCGGATTGAGATTGAACAAAAAAATAACATGATTCGCCTAAATGTGATGATGCCGGAACCTTTAATTGCTGCACAGGTAAATTCGCTCGTACTGGAAAAACTAATCGCCTACGTAACTCAATATAA
>CAZTJM010000168.1:0-1345 GCA_964613865.1 uncultured Limnohabitans sp.
GTCGGCAAACCTAAAGACGGGGATCTGAGGACAGGATATGTCCTGGCTGATCTCCGCGATTTGTTAACCTTTGATGACGGAAGGGCCTGGAAACTGGAATTCCGAAGGCTTTCCTACGATGTCGAATACGCAGTAAAGAAACTGAGAAACAGTGAATTCCCTGAGAAGTATGCGGATGCCCTGGAGCAGGGTAAGTAGCCAATGCAAATTTTTGACAACCAAAACACGAGCATATGAAAATTGCCTTTTTTTCTGATATACACGCCAACCTTCCTGCATTACAGGCGGTATTGGACGACATTGACCAGCAGAAACCCGATGCGGTGTACTGTCTGGGGGATCTTGTGGGCTATAATATTTGGCCGGACGAGGTAACGGAAGAAATCAGAAAAAGACATATACCAACACTTGCCGGAAATTACGACGAGGGAATTGGGCTCCACAGCGATGACTGCGGCTGTGCCTATAAGGATGATGTCGAAAAAGCCAACGGGGCAGTATCCATAGCTTTTACCAATCAAAAAGTCACCGAGAAAACACGCACTTACCTGAGGTCGCTTCCCAGACATCTTTCGATCGAGTTCAAGTTTGCTGACAGGAATTTGGAGCTGTTGATGGTGCATGGAAGTCCACGGAAGATCAACGAGTATTTGTTTGAAGACCGGCCTGAAAAAAGTCTGATGCGTATCCTCGAAGATTCAGATGCCGACATACTGCTCTTTGGGCATACCCATAAACCCTTTCACAGGAAACTGGCCTATACCCTGGAAGATAAAGAAGCTTATCGTCACGCAATCAATATCGGTTCAGTTGGCAAACCAAAAGACGGAGATCCTAGAGCCTGCTATCTTATTATGGAATTTAACACCCAGCTGGTATCCACTGATCCTGATGCTGTCCGAGTGACTTTCCGGAGAGTTGAATACGATGTAGAAAAGGCGGCTGTTGCGGTGGAAAAAAGTGAGCTTCCCAATGCCTATGCAAAGGCGCTAAGAGATGGAAAATAAGTTCATGGAAAATAAAAACATCATGACTGACATGTCTCTGACACAGTTCGGTTGCATTTAAAGAATATCTACAAGGGAAAGGGAGTCGGAACAAAGTTCAACTACCGATGATTCCTGGGTAGTTCAGCAAGAAGGTAGGCGAATGATTAGGAGGAGAGTTAAATTCTATAACCTGAGTGCAATTATTTCAGTCAGTTATAGAGTGAACTCCAAACGAGGAATTCAATTCCGTCAATCGTTAACAGAAGAGGCTTAACGGGGGAGAATTTGAGAAAATAGGTATTTCTAAATTTCGTACGGTTCGTACGGCTCGTACCCCTCGTACCGTACGAATTTTA
>CAZTJM010000168.1:1355-10137 GCA_964613865.1 uncultured Limnohabitans sp.
TGAGGGTCAAAAACATTCAAATGGATTCAATTCTGAAAAACTCGAAAACATTCAAATTTGCAGAAATTTCAAAGGTTCATTTTCTAATTTAGACCATACAGAAAATAGGTTCGTTTTCTGCTTTTCACATCAAAAAGAAAAAAGATCATTCAAAAACCAAAAACACAAAATGGGGTAATACGGCGATTAGGGCTACATTTGAAGGGGTTCAAAATGATACGATTCAAATAAATTTAAAATTGTAAAAGCAAAATGAACCTGTCCCAGTTTTTGTCCCAGTTTTCCTATAAGTAACTGAAAATCAAGACTAGTTTGTAGCGCTGTTCCCGCTACTTGGTAACTCCGGACAATGTTAAAATTGTTCGGAGTTTTTTGTTTTTCAGGGGTTTAGTATTATTTGGAATCTGTTTGATTCTGTTAAATTTCGATGGTTTTGTCCCCCTTTTCGTCCCCCTTTTTGTCCCCCTTTCCTTCTTAGGTTTTATTTTTTGTTGTTATATTCATGCATGATCGACATGAAAATTACTGCTGTTCTGAATCCCAAGAGTAAGAAGTTGGCAGGGGGAGAAGCGATTTATTTGTGCATTAATCGAAAGGTGCGTCACTACATTCACCTTAAACTCGATAAAATTCCCAAAAATGCATGGTCGGGTAAAGAGCTGAAATGGGTGAACAGCCAATATATAATTTAGCTCTTCGGTATTTGTTCCATTGGTACAGGATTTTAGGCCAAATAAAATGCCATCAACTTTTTATGTGTTTTCTCATCATGGGTACTTTTCAAGAAAATGTTTAGGAGACAGCGTCTTAAGGGTCATTTCGGGACGATTTAATGACTTGACAAGTAAAGAAAGGTTGGTAGCTGGGAAAGTTAAAGTGATAAACTACTTAATGAAGTTGTTGCTGGGGTCATGTTTTTTAAACTTTGAGGGGCTGATTCCGAACTGTTTTTGGAAGATCTTCGAAAAATATTTTGGATCAGAAACCCCGACCTTGAACGCAATTTCATTGATTTTCAAATCACTTTCTTTTTATCAATTGAGCTGCATATTTCAACCGGATGGTTTGGATAAATTCGTTTGGAGTTTGTCCCAAGAGTGCTCTAAACTTCTCAAAAAGCAAAGTTCTACTGATTCCAAGTTCTTTGACAAGACCTGGTATTCCAAAACTCTCAGAATCCAGGTTAATTTTCACGGCCTGCATAGCAGACTGGATAAACTTATCATCGGACGGGGTGCCGAGGGTTCGGCTGATGCTTAAGTCAGGTGTAGCGTTGAATTGATGCTGAAATTTTTGACGGGTTTCCAAAAGGTTTTCACCTTCAGTACCATCAATTCCAGATTAAAAGGTTTGGGAATATAGTCATCCGCACCTGCTTCATATCCGTGAAGTTGATGTTCATACGAGCTTTTGGCGGTCAGTAAAATGAACGGAATATGGCTGGTTTGTACAGCCCCCTTTACCCGAGCACATAGTTCAACTCCGTCCAATTCAGGCATCATTACATCTGAAATGATAAAGTCCACAGACTCCTGGGATAATATTTGTAGAGCCTCTTTACCATTCGGTGCGGTCACCACTTGGAAGTGGTTTTCCATTACGGATTCGAGAAGTTGAAGAAGTTCCGGATTGTCTTCAACCATGAGAATTTTAGGTTCAATTCTTCTTCTCTCGATATTCTTTTGGAGGCATTCCCACTTTTTGTTTAAATAATCTGATAAAGTGCTGGTGATATTTGAACCCGAGATCATAGGCTATTGCGCTCAGAGAAAGCTCGGGATCGTGGATTCTCTCTTTTGCTTCGTCAATCAGCTTGAGCTGAATGTATTCTAGGGCGGTCTTTCCGGTTTTCTTTTTGACCAAATCCCCAAAATCGTCTTCAGATTTTTGTCCGCTTTTGTCTTGGATAAAAGTCTAGAACATTATAAAAGCAAGAATATAGGAGTTTTCAAAAGGACTCTTTAAAATAGCTTCAGATCGCTCAATCTGGAATTTCCCTTAATTACTTCTACAGCCAGTAATTTAATGCTTTTTGAAGTCAGCATGTGGTCAATTTGTTTTCTCACCGCCACTACTTCAAAGTGCAGGGGACAGGGGTTCTTTTCAGAACATTTTGGAAGTCCCAAACTGCACCCGGTAAAAAGTTCATCTCCCTCGATCGCTCTCACTATGTCTTTCAAAGTGACTTTTGTATGGGATTCATCGGTATAAAAGCCACCGTTAGGTCCTTTTTGTGAACCGACAATTTTAGCTTTCACCAATGTCTGGAGAATCTTCGCTGTAAAGGCCTCGGGAGCATCAATTTCAGTCCCGATTTCCTTAGCTCCTACTTTTTTGTCTTCCATACTTTGGGTCCAGATATAGATGACAGACTTGATGGCATACTTGGTCGCTTTTGAGAACATACAGGATAATATTGTCCGAAGATAATGTCGGTATTAGATCTGTAAACAGAAAAACCGGATCAAAGTTCAATCCGGCTTTTTCTTTTTCAGAAAACCATAACCTATTCTTTACTTAGGAAGCAGCACTTGGTCTACCAAGTAAATGATGCCGTTAGAAGCGGAAACTGTACCTATGATTTTTGCTCCGTTTATAGTCACAGATCCATCTTCAGCTACAGCTACAGTGACGGATCGGCCATCTGCGGTTCCCAGATTTCTTCCGTTAACAAAATCCTCAGGTTTATAAACTCCCAGGAGAACATGGTATTCCAAAATGTCCCGGAGTTTTCGCTGATTTTCTGGCTTGATCAAGTCGTCCAGTGTTCCTGAAGGGAGTGCGTCAAATGCAGCATTGGTCGGTGCAAATACCGTGAATGGACCCACATTGGTCAATGCGTCCACGTAATCAGCCGATTTCAAAGCAGCCACCAAAGTGGAATGGTCAGCGGAGCCAACTGCTACTTGGACAACATTTGGGTTAGACACTTCGTCCACTACACCGGATTGACCGGGTGATATATCAACACCCGCAGTTTCGGAGTTTTGATTTTCGATGGTTTGATTTCCGCAGGAAAATCCTGCGAAGGCCATACCAACCATCAGGAAATAAAGCAATTTTTTCATAGTTTTTTTGGATGAGTGTTCATTTGCATTGGGAAAGGGTTTCGATCATCTAGATACGGCAGTAACTTTTCACTTGGTTCAACGATTAAAGATAAATCGGATCTAAATAAAGGACAAAAAAGTCCGTTAATAATAAATCTGATTTTGGTCATTATTTTCCATAGAAAGAAAAAGACAGTTTCGGACGAAGCCGTCTTTCGTCAGTTTGTTTGAGTTTGAACGCAGAATTAAAGTCATTGCCAAATTTGTTTGCCGGGATTTATCTCTGGGTTAGGGAAGGAGCGGAAAAGTTTACCCTTACTTTTTGGACTTCATCGGAGTGATCCAGCCAAGCGGTCAGCAATATGCCGGATTTCATGGTCAGACAAACCGGATTGCTGACTTTCGAGCCAGGAGGGGAGAGTTGGGTTTTCTCTCCTGTGGTCATGTCCATTCGAATAATCCGGGAACTCTTTTTTCCATTTTCAGTAACACTCTCAGAATACACCACCACCGGTTTTCCATGTATCAGCGACAATTGGGTATTTCGGCCATTAGGTGACAGTTTTTCCTTGCCTAGGGCTTTTCCCAAGGTATCCAATTCAGCAAAGTAAACTCCATTTTGGCTGGCGCCGGTGTACCAGGTAGTGTAGATCTTTTTTCCATCGCTGACGACGTCTGGTCCATTGTGGGGGCAACCTTCCAAGTTCCACTGATCAAAACTGAAGCTGATGGAATTTCTGAAAGTGGCTCCGCCGTCCCTGGAAGTTGCCAATGAAATATCCCTGATGGAACCCGGAAGAATATCGCGATACACCACGCTGATCAATCCGCTGGAATCAGCGTAGAGTGCCGTGCGACAACACTGGCAAGCCAGAGAATCCACCACGCTTTCGGTTCCGAACCGGTTTTTGGAGTTGGTTTTGGAGAAAAGCACGGACCTGCCTCCCGCCATCAAAACGGTATCCAACCAGACCGCGCCGATCTCCCCATCCGCCAGCAGTGCCACATCAAAGAAACTGTGTCCTTTGCCCGGAGAATTATCGGAATGAACCCGATAAGGTGTGGACCAAATTTTTCCATCATCCTTTGATACTTGGTACTTAACATGGCTGACACGGTCATTAGTCGGATCAGGTATCTTAACCTCGTAAAACAAAAGTAAATCTCCGTTTGGCTTGAATAGCAATTTTGGGATGCTTTCGCTGTGCACCTTGGGATTTTCTTCCATGGGGATGCGTTGGGGATTTGAAAATTTTTGGCCGTCCCATCGGGAATAAAGAACCTGAATTTGCTCAGAGTCAAGGGCTTTTTCGGTCCACACCGCCACCGGTTGATTTTGGGAATCTTGGGTGAGAAATATGCTTTCAGCACCGATTTCGGGATGGGATTCCAGGGTCAAAATTTTGGGCAAATTCTTCGTGAAGGAGGTTTTTGCCGGAGACGTGCACCCGACCGCTATAGCGATGAGGATAAGCAGGAATCAATTGATGTCTTTGGCGTAAGTTATGTCCATGGCTATTGTTTTTTTCCTTCGAAATTGAATTGTACCCCTAGAACAAAGGTCCTCGGGGCAGCCGGAGTATAGATGGCCATGTCTGTTGGATTGTTTCCCCGTGAAATGGTATGGGCATAGAGGGAATTGGTGACATTCAAGACATTTCCGAAAATCTCTACCCATTTGAATTTGTACCCTGTCCGGAAATTGAGAACTTGATAGCCTTCAGCTTTTCGGGTGTTGATTTGGTTTTCATAGTATCCGGAAACTTGCTGGAGTTCTAGGGAAGTTCTCAGTTTTGCCACAAAAGCCGGATAATAGGTGATTTCCGAGTTGGTGATTAGGCGGGGAGCACCTGGCATTTCCTTTCCTCCAAGATTTTGAACTTGGTCGGATTCCCTTTGGCTGACCTGAAAATCCGCGAACTCATGCTTGGCCCAGGTGCCTCCGGTTCGGACAAACCAACTTTGGTGAGGTCTAAATGTCAAGCTGAATTCCGTTCCGTAATGAAGCGTCTTTCCGGCAGACTGATAGTCAAATGAATTGTCCGGTTGGCGAATATTAAGCAATTCGTTTTCTCCTGTCATGTGGTACAAGGTCAAGTCCACATTGACCATTCCGGTCCAAAAACTTCCCCAATAGCCGAATTCCTTACTTTCAAACAGGGCTGATTCCAGGTTGTAGTAAAAGGACACCGGATTGCTGCCAGGTTTGGGTCGGAAAATGGAGGTGAGCTGAGGGGGAGAAAACCCTTGGGAATAGTTGGCATAGGCGCCCTGAGTAGGTTTGATCTCCCATGTAAGGCCAAATTTTGGAGTGAACTGGCTGTAGGTCTTGGCCCCGGTGGACTGATCCAGTGCATTTTGATAGTCAAAACCCATCCGGTCGTATCTTCCTCCGAGGGTGATCTGGAGCTTTTCGATGGGGCTGATTTCCACTTGGGCGTAAGTTCCCAGATTGTTGATGGTGGCGGTGTAGTCAGAGATTCGAATGTCCTTGCGGAGTTGATCGATGGTGAAGAATTCCACGGATTTTCCGCCTGGCCGGAGTTTTACATTCAGGTCCACCTGGTGCGCCCAATAGGTAACCGGGGAATGGTCAATACTTATCCCTCCCAGGATTTTGGCCGATTTCCAATTCGGTCTTTGGGAATGCTGGGCGATAAATCCCAGACTTTGGAAGTCGGAAGAGTTAAGTTCCCCTTTTCCCTGCTCAGGATTGACTTTGGAATTCCATTGGAGTCGATAAGATGGATTTTGACCGTTTTTATTGATCCGGTGAAAAACCGTCACAAAGAACCTGCTCGCCGAATTCCAGTCCTGTTCCAATGTCAGCCGGGTCCTGACTGCAAAGACATCCCTGAATGTAAAGTCGTTGTTTGTGGGGTAATTTCTCCCATAAAACCCGATGCTGTCCACATTTCCGCTGGTTTCGGAGTAGTAATCTCCCAATACGCTGGTCCCGATCAGGCGGGTTTTTGGGGAAAAACTGTATTCCAATCTGGCGTTGAAAATGTCTTTTCGGTAATCAGATCGGGTTCTCCAGGAATTCTTTTGGGTGCTGTGGAGGCCTGCTAGATAAAAGCCGAACTTGCCAAAGGTAGCCCCACCGCTGAGCTGGTATCGGGTATAGCCCTATTGATCGCCCATTATGCCCATTCGAACACTGGGAATGGCTGTAGGTCGATGACTGAGAAAATTGATCGCGCCTCCGATTGCTTCAGAACCATAGATGGAGGATACTGGGCCTTTGACCACTTCCACCGAGCTGATGGCAAGCTGGTTGGTTTCCAACAGGGCATTATGGTTGAAAACTCCCAAAGGCCGGATGGGGACGCCGTCCTCCAAGTACAAATAATAAGGGCTCGTAGTTGCAGGCTGGCGGATGGCCATACTGTGCTGCTCATTGTTCAGGTTGACCATCAAAACACCGGGAGTTTTGTTGATCAATTCGCTGACCCCAACAGGCTTCGTTTCGTCAACCAAAGTTGGATTCAGCTTGTGGATGGCTATTGGGGAGAACAGGCGTTCGGCTGCTTCCCGGGAAGCGGTCACAGTGACCCCTTGCAGGTCTTCTACTTTGGCAATCAGGGCTATCCATAGAAAATTTTCTGTGGATAAATTTCCAAGGGCTTGGGACTCGTATCCCATAAATGAGACGCTCACAGAATCGGCGCCTTCGAGATCCATGGAAAACGAACCGTCCTTGCCGGAAATCACCCCCTGGTTAGAGTTGAGTTGGAGAGTAGCACCTACAATTGGCTCCTTGGTCAGTGCATCAAAACACTTTCCTTGGATAATTTGGGCGATAGTGGTCTCAGTGGCCAAAAAGGCCATCATCAAGACCATGAATATCTTTTTCATGTGTGAATTAATTTGGTAAATGGAATTTCAGCCTGATCCGAAAGGTCAGGAAAGGAGAGTTTAAAAAAAGAGGCTTAGCTTTGGGGTGGGTGAAAAAAGTCCCAGTTCAATTCTGAAATCTGGAAATTGCAATAGTGAATCAAGTATGCCGGATTTATGGGTTCCAAGGGAGGTAATTGAATGGATTCTCTTCTTTCCAGTGTATAGACTAAGCTCAGCTCTTCCAGCGTAATTTCCTCCCCGTTTTCTTGTCGGTTTTTGGTTTCCGACAGTCTTTTCCCCAATTCACATTTTCCGTCACACTCCAACATAGGCTTGTCCTTGTTGACGCAGTACAAAGCGATAATCTGCTCCCGGTCAAGATAAAAATGGGCCTGGATTAGCGTATAGCCAATTCCGTTGAGGAAGATTAATAGAATCAGGGCACTATTTAACCACGCTTTAATCACGGGACTGCAAAAATGGGAGTGTTTTGAGCTCGGTTTGGAAATCTGAGTTACTTTTTAAAGCAATTTTCTTCCGCTGCCTGATTTTCCATACCACAACACCTGCCATCAGGATAATCTGAATCAGAATCAGGTAACCGTTGGCAACTCCGAAGCTTTTGCGAAGCTCAAATTCACCCATTACTCCGGATAGGATTCTTCCCAAAAGTGTCACCTGAAACAGAATCCAAGGCCACCAGAGGATTCGATAGTAAGGAGTCTCCCGGATGCCAAAAATGGTCGGGAAAATAATCGGAGCATGGGCCCAAATCATGGAGAACGTAAAACCCAAAAAGAAGGTATGAAGCACCAGATCGTAAAAGAGCGGATGGCTCTCCATCAAAATCAAAATCAAACCCTGAGCTCCCAGCCAGAGGTAACCGACCCGGAGTCCGATGCCGATATAACGGAATTGGGCTTTTTTCTTTGCGGCCACTTTGGCCATATCAAAGATCAGCAGCCAAACGGAGATCAACAGGACAGCTATGCCCATGACTTCATTGCCAGCTCCATGGAAAGGTAGAGTCAATCCGATGAAAAACATCCCCAGTAGGGCTCCTAGGGCCTTTTTGGACCAAGAGGGAACAGGCAGAAACTGACTTAGCTCAAGCCGCTCACCGACAATGGTAAATAACAAAAACCCGATCCACCACGTACTTCCGGCTGCAATCAGCCCAAAATGCCAGACAAAGAAATTGCCGATAAACCAGCTCACGGCGCCCATGTAAAGCAGGATGTTGTGGAAATGCAGGTGTCGAATCACCTGAACCTGCATGATCACACTCAGTCCAAGTGATCCAGCCAAAAGAGCAATCATGCCCACTTGGTCTTGACCGATCAGGAAGAAAACAGCGGAAACTCCCGATAATAAGGGAATAAACAGCCAGGCCTTTTTCTTCATGACCATGGCTCGTTCGATGGAAATCAATGTGCCCAAAAATCCCCCGACCATCAATAACCCATGGTTGGCCCCAGCCTCAACAATAGGAATGACAGGGCTTCCCAATCGGATCCATCCGCCTGAAATCCCTCCCAGCAGTCCAAGTAGGACCAGAGGAAGCAGGAGAAAAGGCTTTGGATTGAGGGGACGCATTGGATATTGATTTAATTCCTGTTTATGTAGCCTTGGTTTTCCAGTTGGATTGCGCCGGGAAAAAGAATGTCCCGTTCCAGATGAATGTGCTGATGCATACTTTTTTCAAATTCCTTGAGCAGGGCAAATGCTACTTTATAAGTATTACAGGCGTAATCGGGAGGGCTGAAATTGTCAGTCAGACTCCGGATTTCTCTCAGATATTCCCCTTCTTGGTCATGCTCGTTCATGAGAGAGAAGATGGTCTCCTTTACATTTTGAAAGGAAGGTCCTAACAGGAGATCCTTGCTTTTGCC
>CAZTJM010000169.1:0-10072 GCA_964613865.1 uncultured Limnohabitans sp.
CCACCAGCAGGATAGAGGTTTTGACCTCTATTCCAGCTAACGCGATCAAGCCGATGATTGCTACAAAGGAGAGGGAATTACCCGTCAACCAGAGGGCGACCAAGGCTCCTACCATGCCTAGCGGAATCACCGAAAGTACGATGATGGTGCTCTTGAAGGTTTTGAACAGCAATATTAAGACCGCGACGAATAGAAATACAGTGACGATAATCACCGTGTTGAACCCGGCAAATGACTCCTGTCGCGTTTCATATTCCCCGGCCATCTTGAAAGAATAGCCGTCTGGAAGCCGAACCTGCTCCAACTTTTGAATCACCTCTGAGATCACACGGTCCGTCAAGAAATTTTGGTCAACGAAGGAAGAAACAGACACCGATCGGATCTTGTTGTAGTGATCAATTGTCAAAGTGCTGCTTTCGAGTTGGAGGTCGGCGATCTGGGAAATGGGTATGCCAGCGCCCTGTTGGTTGTTGATGTACAGTCCGTCAAAACTCGCGAGGGTGGCCTTTTCTGGTCTAGGAGACGTGAGGAGTATTGATCGCTCATCACCCAGTGGGTCGGTAAAATAACCTAGATTTAGTCCTGCCAGTGCAAGCCTCACTGTTCGGTCTACCTCGGCGATATTCACTCCAAGCTGCCTTGCCTTGTTTTTCTGGATAGCCACCCGAATGTCTGTCTTCAGGTTTGCAACGGGATTGTTGATGTAGATGGTGCCTTGGGTTTCTTTCAGAAGTCGCTCGACCTGGGCGGCAAGATGGCGGAGTGTGTCGAGATTTTCACCGGAAATCCTTACCTCAACCGGGGCAGTCACGGGTGGCCCTTGCTCAAAGTTTTTCACTTCTACCTTCGCTCCGGCAAAGCTCGAGAATTTGGATTTGAGGTCTTCGATCACTTGCATCTTTCGCGGTGGCGAGGTATTGGGATCCAGCTGGACAAAGATCTGGGAGTAGTCTGTCCGCTCATTTTCAGGAATTTCGTTGTAATAGATCCGTGGATTACCTTTCCCTACGTTGGTGGCGAAATTCATCAGCTCGGGAATCTGGCTGAGCTCGGCCTCCACCTTTTTCGCAACCTCGTCCGTGGTGGGTAGGTTGGACTGAAGCGGTGTCGTGATGTTGATCAGAAATTGGGGTTTTTCCGAAGGGGGAAAAAGGCTAAAGCCGATGACGGGAAACAAAACCAGGGACACCGCGAAGATCAGTCCCGCGAGGATCAATGTGGCAAGGGGCTTGTGGAGCGCCCGCTCCAGTAGGGGAGCATAGGTCTTGTGGATGCCTTTTTGGAAGAGATCATAAAACCAGTTGGAATGTTCCGTGTTTTTGTCCCTGAGAAACCATGTAGACAGAAATGGAATGATGGTCAACGATACCAGCATGGAAGCAAGCACGCTCATGATCACCGCCAAAGGGAGACTTCTGATGAAATCTCCCGAGCCCTCGGGCAAAAACACGAGCGGCAAAAATGCGATGATCAGGGTCACCGTACATCCGACTACCGAAAGAGAGATCTGTTTGGTGGCTTTGAGCGCGGCCTCTTTCTTGGAAAAGCCGTCCCTGATCCAGCGCTCGATGTTTTCTACGACCACGATACTGTCATCCACCAAGAGTCCCAATGCGACGACCAAACCAACGATGCTCAGTTGGTTGAGGCTATAGCCAAGGGCGTTCAGCAGCACCAAACCTATAGCAAGGGACAGGGGAATCGAGATCATCACGATGATGGAAGCTCGATTGCCAAGTGGGAGCAGGGTGATAAAGACCAGGGCGATAGCTATCAGGAAATCAATTCCTAATCCACTCAAGCGCTGATTGACATAGTTGGCTTGGTCAAAAGCCACCACCAAATCGATGTTTTTGGGTAGCTCGCCCTTTACTTTGTCAATCGCCAGAAGGTATTTTTCCTGGACATTGGAGATGTTGTTGCCTTCCTTGAGCGCGGCAGTGACGAAGAGGGACCGGTAGCCGTTTAGTCTCGTAATGTGTTTGGTCTCTTCAAAGTCATTTCGGATTTCCGCCACGTCCTTGAGCTGGATGGTTCGGCCTTGCACGGAGTATACGATGGTTTCTCCAATTTCTTCAGCAGAGCTGTAGTTTCCGCTGGTTTTCACATTGAAGCTTTTGCTTCCTGCCTCGACTTGGCCTCCGGGGATATTGCTCAGCTCACTCTGGATGCTGGCTATGATCGCGAGGAGCGGAATGTTCATCTCGGCAATTTTGTCCAGCTTGAGGTCCACTCGGACAACTTGCTCAGGCAGACCAAAAACCTCCACTTTTTTGAGTTCGGTGACCTTTTCCAGTTCGTCCTGCAGACGTTCACTATACCTCTTCAGCTTATCCCTTGAGGCATTTTCACTAATGAGCGCGATCTGGAGTACGTTGACATCGGAGGGGCGGACTTTGTTGATTTTGATGGAGAAAATCTCCTGCGGCAGCTCTGGACGAAGCGTGTTGACCTCCCGCACCAGCTCTTGGTATTTTTCATTGACGTCCTCGTTGTAGTTGTATTCTACAAAAAGCACGGCAACGCCATCCTTGATTTCCGTCTTGATCCGCTTGATGTTTTCCAGACCATAGATCACCTCTTCGAGCGGATCCACGACCAATTCTTCCATGTCCTCGGGACTAGCACCGGGGTAGATCACGATCACGGGGAATTGCGGCGCCTCGATCACTGGATCTTCGCTTCTAGGCATGGTGAAAAAGGTCGTCAGGCCGACCGCCACGGTCATCAGAAAGATAACCAGCGTAAACTGATAGTTCTTTACGGCAAAATCTGAGATTCTCATCACTTCATTATTTGTATCGTGGAACCATCTGTGAGGTAGGCACTGCCGGAGACTATGAGCGTGCTGTAATTTTCCAGTCCGGAAAGCACCTGGATCGTGTTAGGGGAGATCTTGCCCAATCTAACCTGGATCTTTTTGGCGGTCTGTCCGTCTTCGGCTACGAATACATGACCTTCGCTTCCCTGTGCATCCAACAGCGCTTCATAGGGAATCTCCCAGCCCTCGGTCTGTTGGGAGGGATGGATCAGTGCTTTGCCAAACATTCCCGATGCCAAGCTTAGTCCCTTTGTTTGTTCCGGTGAGATCTCAACCCAGTATGCACCTGTGACGGGATCCGCTGCTTGGCTTTTGCGGACCACTTTGCCGGATAAACTGTCGGAGTCGGAAGGAAGAATAGTCGCCCGATCTCCCACAGCTATCAGCGCCCAGTTGCGGTCATTGACACTTGCCTTGAGCACCCAGTTGCCCTGGCTGGCTCCGTTAATTTGGAGGATGGGAGTTCCAGAGGCGACGAGCTGGCCAGGATTGACGAATTTGCGGAGTACAAAGCCATTTTGCGTTGCCCGGATCTCCGAGTAGGAAAGGTTAAATTCCGCCGTTTTTAGCTGCTGCGCCGCAATATCCAGAGCGGTCTTGCTGTTTTGGAACTGCTCCAAAGTGGCCACGCTGTCGCGATACAGCCTGCCCGCACGCTCATGGTCACGCAGAACCTTTTCGTAGGCGAGCTTCGCCTGGTTTAGCCCGGCCTGAACTTCGGTCAGATCCAAGGTTGCGAGGACTTGGCCTTTCTTGACGGCGTCGCCTTCTTGGACCTGGATTTGGGAGACGATTCCCCCGACTTTGAAGGACAGGGTCGTCTCGTCATTGGTGGAGAAAGTTCCGCTGGCTGCAATGGAAGAGGAAAAAGTGCCGTGGCTAAGGGGAATGACTTTTACCGGAATGATCTCGCCTTTGGTGACGACTTGTTCGGCGGTCTCAGCTCTGCCGCAGGCAAAAGCCAACACGGCTGCCGAAAGAAGGGAAAAATAGGCTAGGTGTCTCATAGCTTAATAGGTTTGGGTGAGAAGTTGACGCTCAAGCTGGGCCATGGACTTGAGGAGATTGTAGGAGTTGATGGTTTTTTGGAGCGAGGCTTGGGTCAGCTGACTGCGGGCATCCATGAATTCGATCAGGGAATTGGCACCCTCGCGAAAACCCCGGTCTATCAATCGAAAGTAAGCCCCTGAAGATTCCAGCTTTTTTTCCGCCGAACGCAATGCTGCTTGGTTGGCACGGACCTCGTTTTTTGTCAGATTCAGGTCTAGTTCCAACTTGTCAGAAAGTATGTCTCTCTGCGTTTGGACGGTCTTAAGCGCAAGTTCATTTCTGAAGATTTGATTTCGGTTGCGGCCGCCTTGGAAGAGTGGCACATTGAGGCTGAACCCCCAAAGAGCGTACCTTGAATCTTGGTCAAAGGCCCAGTCGAAACTCTGGGAACCCAGATCAGCATACGTGCTGAATTTTGGGATCCAGTAGCTCTTGCTGGCTTTGATGGCTGTTTCTTGGATGCTTTCGGCGGTTTGGATCTGCAGGAGTTCTGGACGCGCAGTCAAATCATTTTCCCCCATCAGATCGGCTAACTCGCCAAGTTTGGCCTCGTGCTTTTCAAATCCTACAGGAGAATCTTGTGGCCTATTCAGTAGAAAATTGAGGTAATGGGCGGCATTCATTTTTTTGCTCTCCGCTTCGATCAATAAAGCGTTGATGTTTTCCACTTCACTCTCAGCCCGCAATACTGAAGAGGGAAGTCCTTTTCCGTTTTCCAACAGCGATTGGTTGTCCCGCAGGTTTTGCTCGACCAATACTTTGCTACTCTGGATCACCTCTATTGCGGTGTGGGCCGTACAAAAATTGTAATAAGCAAGCTTGATGTCCTGAACCAGATTTGCGCGATAGATTTGGAGGTCATATTCAGAAAGGACGACCTGCTTTTCCCGGATTTGTCGTTGGTAGATCAGATCCGTGTTGACGATAGGCATAGATGCTCGGAATCTGGCATCGTAGAAGTTGTCCGGTAGGAGCTGCTCTGACACGTTTTCCAGTTGGGGAAAAGCATCGCTTCCGGTGAGTTGATTCAACGTCGAGTAGACCGGATTGAGTAGATCTCCCACAGGAAAGCCAATCGTCCTACCGCCGTTGGCCAAGGTATAGGACGCTCCAAAGTCCAAAGCTGGAAGGAAATAGCTTTTGGCATCCTTGAGCGCAAGTAGGCTACGCTCCAGCTCTATGTTTTTCTCCTGTAAAACCAAGTTGTTTTCCAGCCCTTCTTGGATGTATTCGTTTAGAATACCTTGTGCCTCGGTCGTGGAAATGGGGCTGAAAAGAAAGGCGGACAGAAAAGCCAAAAGAGATTTCTTCATAGAATTATTCGGTGTTAATTAAAAAAACAGTGTTCAATGCATGGATAAAATTTTTTAAAGTCTGTCGAGGATTTTAAAGAATTCTTCCAGTCCTTCTCTTACAATGGTGTTTTGCCTTTCGGGCAACACCACTTCGCAGCGCTTCCTGATATTCAGGGAGACCATGCCGTGTACAGCAGACCAGATGAGATAGGTAAGGGGCTCCAAATCGTGGCCCTTGAAATGTCCCTGTTCTGCGCATTCTTTGATTGTCATTCGGAGGTATTCGAAGGTGCCGCCACCCTCTTTCCAATTATCGTGTTCGGAGTTATAGACGTGGTCTATGGGCGCTTCCTTAATAAACATAAGATCGTACATATCAGGGTTTTCAAGTGCGAAGTTTACATAAATACTTCCCATCGCTTTGAGCCGCTCCATAGGATTTCTGACGGATCGAAGGACCTGCATCTTTTCCATCATTTGAGAAAATCCCCCTTGGTGAAGCGCGTGGAAGATTTCGTTTTTGTCCCTGAAGTAATGGTAGATAATGCCAGGACTGTACTCGATCTGGTCGGCGATATTTCGGATGGAAGTTTTCTCCACACCCTTTTCAAGAAAAAGTGATTTGGCGGCAACCAAAATCTTCTCCCTCAATTCCTCTTTATCCCTTTCTTTACGATCTGCAATTCCCATGTGCTAAATAATAAACAGCCAAAAATAATTAAACACTGTTTAATAAAGCAAGCGAATTATGGAAAAAGATGAAAAACTATTCCTGTTGATCCTTCAGCTGCTCGCTGTCCCAGGCCTGGTCGTTCATGGAGAATTTGCGGGAGAGCTCACCGGAGAGGAGTGCTTCCTGTATTTCGATTTGCTTTTTGACCTTGGAAATGTATTCCGCCTGGTTGCCTCGGTACTTGACAAGGATCTTGAGCGAATCCTCGTCGTACTTGCGAAATTGCGCCGCCAATCGATGCACAGTGTGAGCCCGGAACCCGAGTTTTTGCAGCGCCTCCTGACCCATGCGTATCGAGGTATCCAGGTGCTCGCGATAGATGCTATCGACACCCATTTCCATCAGCTCAAAAGCCTCGTAGCGATTTTTGGAGCGGAGCATGATTTGCAGTTTGGGAAAGTGCTCCCTGCAGAGCTCCACTAGCTTCTTGTTTGTTTCCGTGGACTTAATCGCGGAAATCAGGATTTTGGCATCCTCGGCACCTGCAGCGTGAAGCAGATCTAAGCGAGTCGCATCTCCATAATAAACCTTGAAGCCCATTTTTCGGAGAAAGTCCACCTGATCTGGGTTGTAATCCAGAACTGTGGCCTCCACGCCGTTGGCCCTGAGAAATCGCCCTAGCGTGGTGCCAAAGTGGGAAAATCCAACAAGGATGACCTTGTTCTTTTCACTAATCTCGTCAGCATCGCGACTGTTGTTGTTATTTTTCCTTTCCAAGCGGGGCAGAATGGCTTTTTCCAGCACCAGGCTGAAAATAGGAGTGAGTGTCATGCTCAGCGCCGTGATCGCCATCAGTATCCCGGATGTGGTCGTCGCAAGTATCCCCAGCTGCAGCGCAAAAGCATAGGTGACAAATGAAAACTCGGAGACTTGGGCTAAACCTATGGAGAATCTCAAGTTCTCTGGAAAACTGAGTTGCTTGACTTTACCGATAGTGGCGAGAACGAGCGCCTTAATCAGGATAATGCCAAAAGTCAGGGAGAAAACGCTGGCCGCGTCGGAGAAAATCAGGTTGAAATTGATGGTCGCGCCAACGGCCATGAAAAACAAACCAAGTAACAAGCCCTTAAACGGATCAAGATCGGACTCTAGCGCATGCTTGTAGGGAGAATTTGCCAGGATCACGCCGGCAAGAAAAGTACCCAAAGCAGGGCTCAGCCCGACCATTTCCATCAAAAAGGCAATCCCCACGACAATCAGGAGTGCCGATGCAGTAAAAAGTTCGCGGAGCTTGGTCTTCGAGACCCAGTTGAGCAGCGGGCCAAAACCAAAACGTCCTAGCAAGACAACCAAACCAATGGCTACGAAGATCATCAGCGTCTGCACCCAGCCGGGCTGATGTTCCAAAAATCCTCCATGGCTGTCTCCAGCCACCTCGGGTGCGGCAATAGCCAATAGCGGCAATACCGCCAAGATCGGGATCACGGCAATGTCCTGAAGCAGTAAAACCCCAAAGGAAAACTTGCCCGTGGGGGTGTCCATCTGGTTTTTTTCCTTCAATGACTGCAGGACGATAGCAGTGGACGAAAGTGCCATGGATAGGGCCGCCGTGAGACCGATTCTCCAGTCCACCCCGATAGCAAGGCCGAGGCCGAAAAGCAAGGCGGAAGTCGCGATCACTTGGGAAAGGCCTACCTTCAGGATGAGATCCCGCATCTTCCACAAGTTTTTGGGCTCGAGCTCCAAACCTATCAAAAACAGCATCATCACCACCCCAAACTCAGTACTGTGCATGATGTCCTGACCTTGGGATTCGTCTTGGATAAATTGGAAGCCGTAAGGCCCCACCAAAATTCCGGCTATTAGATACCCCAAGACGGAGCCCATGCCGAGACGTTTGGCTATGGGGACGCAGATGACTGCTGCCAGAGTATAGATGATCGCGTTGAAGAGAAATCCATCCATAGTCTTAGGCTTTTTGGAGGTAAGTCGACGTAATTTCCGCAGCGTCCCTTAGACTTAGGACAAGTTCCCTGTACTCCCTGCCTTTCTCCCTGAGGTCGTCAGCTGTAATGCTATGGGTTCCGCTGAGGTGAAAAGGCGGCAGGTAGCGCATGTGGCAGAGGTAGGCAGTTTGTTCAAAGGGTCTCAAATATTCTTCAACCGTATATCGGTTGCGACCCGTGGATGAATAGACTTCTTTGGACCCACCAGTGGTGAATGCATTGAAGACGTACTTGTTTTTGAGGAAAATCCCCCCGGTACCATAGGCCCAGCCATACTCCAGCACCAAATCCATCCACTGTTTTAGCAACGGGGGGCAAGAATACCAGTAAAATGGGTGCTGCCAGATGATCACTTCGTGCTCAAAGAGAGTCTCCTGTTCCGCCTGTATGTTGATGTTGAAGTCTGGATAAAGCTCGTAGAGATCCCTCACCTGAACATTTTCCAAGTCGCTGATCGCATCCACCAAAGCTTGGTTTGCGTCGGAATGTTCAAATTTTGGATGGGCAAAGAGGACTAGGATTTTGCGCATGATGGTTTTTGGCTTGAGCTAGGATCAGCCTTTGTCTTTGAAATAATAACCCAGCGCGCCGGATGGACATTTTTTGACTTGATCTATCAACTGGTCGGTACTTGCGTTGGTAATCTCTATCCAGGGCTTCTTCCTCGGGTTAAAGACTTTTGGCAGGCCTCGGACGCAGTTCCCGGAATGAGTGCACTTTTCCGCTTGCCAGGTTATAGTCACTTCGCCGTTGTCATATTCTTTGGTAGGGTTTGAGTCCATGGCAGTTTGGGGTTTGGTTAGGCTAATAATACCAAAATCCGCGGATTTGTTCTGTTCCCAAACGGTAAAAAAGAAAAACCCGCCACTCAATGTGACAGGTTCTGGCTCGTCTAGCTCTTAGGATTTGGGCTTTTTCAAGACGAGATAAAAACAATAAACCGTGGCCACCACAATCAAGCTTTGAGTCAGGGCGGAGAGTATCAGTGCGGAAGTGTTCATAGAGTTCTGTTTGTGCGTTTTTGGTTGGAATTCCAGACGATGCCGGCGATCGTCGCGAAAAGTAGGACTAGTTGTGTTCTGGCAAGCGTGGAATAGAATATTTTCTTCTCCACCAGCTCCGTGTCTTCAGGATTGGATAGGAGCTGGGCCTTGAGGTCTGTGTTTGAGATCTTTGATATTAGCGAAGAGGCATCCAGCTCATAGCCATGCCCATCCATCAAGCTGCCAAGAGCGCTCGTCCAGTCATTTCCTACAGGTGTAAAGAGTGCTCCAAGCAACACCAGAAGAAGGAGCGCCGGCGTGATGTACTTCATGATCCATTTGTAGATACGCGGCACCCGAATGTCCGCACCGCGGGTGATTTCCTCCCATCCCTTTTCCATTCCAAAGACCCAGGCGAAGAGGATGGTCTCCAAGAGTGCGAAAATGACCAAACTCACCGTGCCTCCCCAGTAGTCGTACTCATCGAAGTAGCCATATTTATAGAATAGAACTGTCGGAAGCCCCATGATCAAAGCGATGATTCCAAAGGAAACTGCCCCTTTGACTTTGCTCCAGCCAAATTCATCCTGCATAAAACCCATCCACGGCGTACCCATGGCCAGTGAGGAGGTGATGCCTGCGAAAAACAGCAAGCCAAACCAGCACACCCCGGCAATCATACTGAATGCGGGTCCCCATTGCTGGAATAGGTAGGGCATGGTCTGGAAGGCCATCCCAAAACCGGCGTTTTCCAACACCCAATCCATTCCAAGAAATCCTGCTGCAATGGGAATAACTATGGCGCTTCCGAGCACGATCTCCACCAACTCATTGGTAAATCCCGCGGTGACGGAATTTAGCGCAATGTCTTCATTGGCCTTTACATAGGAAGCGTAGCATTGGATGGATCCCATGCCCACCGAGAGGGTGAAGAAGATCTGTCCGGCAGCAGCAAGCCAAACCTTCGGGTCGGCAAGCGAGGAATATTGCGGTGTCCAGAGAAAGTTGATCCCATCCCAAGCGTTGGCATCTGGAAACTCCGATGAGGCATAGTCGGTACCCATGGTCCAGCCTCGAAAAGCCAGGATCAGCCCAAACAAGATGAGCAGAGGCATGCCGATCTTGGCAACTTTCTCTATGCCTCCCAGTCCCGAGGAAAGTATATAGACATTTAGGGCCATAACCAACACATAGACCACTACCGGAAGCATGGGGATGCCCAGATCCGAACCGCTAAGCCCCAC
>CAZTJM010000170.1:0-10029 GCA_964613865.1 uncultured Limnohabitans sp.
GGTCTGAACTTTTGCATCCAAACCATCTTTGCCGTATTTCTTTTTCGGATCAGCATGGAAAATCGTCGACGAATACTTATCATCCGACCATCCCGTTTATACATATGGCGTTAATTCTTGGGGACCGGAGGTAGTGAACGAGCAAATTTTGCCTCTTGGTGGGTGGAACAATCCGGTAGTAACAAAAAGCAAATAAATGGAAATCAGAACATTTCAGTCCGCAAGTGAAGTGGCCAAAGAAGCAGCCGACTACATCGCGGACAGGATCAGAGAAAACATCGCAAAAAAAGGCATTTTCACGATGGCCATCAGCGGCGGCCGAACGCCTTGGGAAATGATCAAGGCACTTGCTGTCCATGATTTGCCCTGGGAAAAGGTTTTTCTTTTCCAAGTTGACGAGAGGATCGCCCCAGACGGGCACCCGGATCGAAATCTGACCCAATTGTTCAAATCCATAGAAGACACCAAGCTTCCTACTCGCTTGAATATCTTCCCCATGCATGTAGTCGCTGAGGATCTTAATCAAGCCTGCCTCGAGTATTCAGAGAGCATCCGAAGAATTACCGAAACCGGAAAACTTGATTTGGTACACTTGGGGATAGGCACCGATGGGCATACGGCATCTCTTATCCCCGGTGATGATATCCTACAGGTGATGGATAGAGACGTAGCTTTGACCAGCAATCCCTACCAGGGCCGGTATCGGATGACTCTCACCTATCCCTTGATCAATCAAGCAGAAAAGATTCTTTGGGTGATCACCGGAGAGGAAAAAGCTGAAATGTTGAACCGACTCCTGCACCAAGATCCCGCTATTCCAGCGGGGATGATCAGCCAAGAGCATACGATCATCCTGACCGAAGAGAGCGCCGCTGTTGCGATCAATTAAATTAAAGAGGCTGTTTTACGACAGCCTTTTCTGTTGAAAAACTGCCTGGGTTTTGCTTCATATTGCAGCTGTTGACTTCGACTTTCAAAATTCCATTTAATAGGTATCTTGATGTAAAATTGCCGCATAAATGCTGAACCTTTTTGCCCAAAGCCTAACCTCTCCCGATAAAACCGCCATCATAGACCCCGAGGGGAGCTACTCCTATAGACAACTCCAAACGGAAAGCGATAAAATCGCCGCGATACTCCTGGGAAAAAAGTCGGATTTGGCTGAAGCACGAGTAGCCTTTATGGTTTCGCCAGGCTTCGATTATGTCAAAATCCAATGGGCCATCTGGAAAGCAGGGGGAATAGCTGTCCCGCTCTGCATTTCCTATCCTCTTCCTTCCTTGGCCTACGTCATAGAAGATACCCAAGCTGAAATTATACTTGCTGGCCCGGAGTATGTCGGGGTCCTTGAAGAATATTCATCGGAAAAAGGAATTCGATTTCTCACTTTTTCGGATATCGGGTCTTCAGATTCAGAAATAAACCTTCCGGAAATTGAGCCTAGTCGCGGCGCCATGATCCTATACACCTCGGGCACCACAAGCCTCCCAAAAGGCGTGCTGACTACGCATCGTATCATAGAGTCTCAAATCAGCACACTGGTGGAAGCGTGGAAATGGACATCCGAAGACCATACCCTTTGCCTGCTTCCACTCCATCATGTGCACGGGATCATCAATGTGGTTTCCTCCGCACTTTGGACGGGAGCGACTGTTCAGTTTCTTCATTCGTTTGATTCAAGGCAGGTTTTTGACATCTTTTTGGAAGGTAAAATAAATGTCTTTATGGCCGTGCCGACGATCTACTTCAAGTTGATCTCCGAGTTTGAATCGAGTTCAGAGGATGAGCAGCGCAGGCTTTTCAACTGTATGCGGAAATTTCGCCTAATGGTCTCAGGCTCTGCAGCCCTGCCCGTTTCCGTGATGGAAAAATGGAAGAGCATTTCCGGGCATTACCTTCTGGAGCGGTACGGGATGACGGAAATCGGCATGGCAATCAGCAATCCCTATGCTGGAGAAAGGCGTGCGGGTCACATCGGCCAGCCCCTACCTGGAGTCCAAGCCCGACTGGTGGATGAGCAAAACCTGCCCGTAGAACTAGGCCAACCCGGGGAAATACAGATCAAAGGCCCCTCCGTCTTCAAAGAATACTGGGGCAAACCGGAGGCGACAGCAAAATCCTTTACACCAGATGGATGGTTTAAAACAGGTGATATTGCGGTCGTTGAGGACGGCTATTACCGCATCCTAGGAAGGGATTCGATAGACATCATCAAATCAGGCGGCTACAAAATATCGGCCTTGGAGATCGAGGAAATCCTAAGAAAGCATCCTGCGGTCAAGGATTGCGGGGTCGTTGGCATCCCGGACGAGGAATGGGGAGAATTGGTTTCTGCCGCATTGATCCTGAAGGAATCGACTGATCCCAAAGAAATCAACCAATGGCTACGAGCCCAAATGCCCGCCTATAAGACTCCAAGAAAATACATTGTCCTGGACGAACTGCCCAGAAACGCCATGGGCAAGGTGGTCAAAAACGACCTCAAAAAGTTGTTTTAACCCTAACTGACACCAAAATGATCCAAGGACTTGCTGTACTTTCCTTTTCCTTTTTACTAGGCATGTGGGCAGGCGAACTGCTGGGCACCTGGCTGGGTATTGATGCCAACGTCGGCGGAGTGGGGTTTGCGATGATTTTTCTTCTGTTACTGACAGAGACTTTTCGTAAAAACGGTTGGTGGAAAAAGGAATTTGAGTTTGGAATTGAATTTTGGAACAAGCTCTATATTCCCGTTGTCATCGCCATGGCTGCCAGCCTCAATGTCAAATCGGCGCTTTCTGCTGGAACATTGGCCATCTTGGCCGGGATTATTCCTGTATTTCTTGCTTTTTGGGTTTTCAAAGTACTGGTCAAATCCTTCCCTTCTACCCATGGGTGATCTGAGTCAAGTACTTGACAAAAACGGCTTGATTGTCGCCTTTTTGCTCGTCGGAGCTCTGACCAGGATCACTGACTGGTTTTCCAAGAAAGTATTGAATTCCAGAATTCCAGGTTCGGCTATTGCCATTTTCCTCGCGTTATTTTTCGGCTATTTGGGTGGAGAAATAGCAGGCGGAGAAAAGGGACTGGCCGATTTGCCTCTTCTCAAAGGGCTGTCAACGCTTGGAGGGTCCATGTTTCGGGATTTTGCGATCGTAGCCACAGCCATAGGCGCCAGTTTTTTCCTCATTCGAAAAAGTGGCCTCCTAGGACTTGTTTCCTTGGTATTGGGCATCGTGGTATTCTTTTTCTCCGGGGTCTTGCTCGCATGGATCATGGGTTACAGAGACGCGGTCAGCCTGTGCACGATTGGAGCAGGAGCATGCACCTACATAGTGGGACCAGTGACGGGCGGTGCCTTGGGTGCAAGTTCCGAGGTAATCGCACTCAGTATTGGCACGGGTGTGGTCAAAACGATCGCAGTGACCATTTTCACACCGATCCTGGCAAAGAATATCGGACTCTCCAGCCCCGCCTCTGCCATGGCGTATGGGGGAATCATGGGAACATCTAGCGGGGTCGCCGCTGGCTTGGCCGCTACGGATCCCAGCTTGGTGCCCTATGGAGCGGTGACTGCCACATTTTACACAGGACTGGGATGTCTGGTATGCCCTTCGCTTTTCTTTCTGCTCCTCAAAATCTTGGCTGGCTAGTTTGATAAATGGAAATCCAAAAAGAGCTAGTACTAGTTATCTTTGGAGCAAATGAAATCAACTCTTTTTCTATTCTTTTTCGTCGTATGGGCTCAATTGGCTTTTACCCAAAGTCAAATTAATGGGAGAATTCAGGATCAAATCACTCAAAAGGGTATTGAATACGCCTCCATTGTGCTTTTTTCTCAAAAGGATAGCATATTTATAGATGGTACCATCTCTGACCAAGAGGGAAAATTCTCATTCGAAAACCCCTCTCCTGGTCGTTACTATGTTGTTGCTAGCTTTTTGGGTTTTGCTCCCGGTATTTCTGATGGTTTTGAGTTAAGCAGAAATCAAAATCTTGATCTGAAAGTAATTTTCATGACCAGATCCACTCAAGATCTCCAAGCAGTAAATGTCCAAGGCCAGCGAATCACAACAGACTTCCGCCCAGAAAAGCAGAGTTTTTCCGCCGAAAATTTTGAATCCGCCCAAGGTGGAACGGCCACCGATGTCCTCAAAAACCTGCCTGGCGTCAGCATCAATACCGAGGGTACACTCGCGATCCGGGGAAGTACAGGCTTTGTGGTGATGATCAATGGAAGACCTACCCAAGGAGATCCCATGATGCTGTTGGCACAGTTGCCCGCCAACAGTATTGAAAAAGTGGAATGGCTATCCTCCCCCGGCGCGCAGTTTGACTCGGAAGGAAAAGCCGGAATCATCAACATCACCACCAAAAAAGGCGCAACTGACGGGCTTTATCTCCAATTTAACGGAAAGCTTGGATTTCCATCTGTTGAAAACTACGACAACAAAGCTCCCCAGAATCGCTACGGCGGTGATTTTAACCTGAATTATCAAAAGGGAAAATGGGACCTTTCCCTCGGAGCAAGCTACCAGCGAAACGACATTGCCGGCAAACGAGTCGGAAATGCATACACTATCGAAGGCGACACCACAACCTATTTCCCCTCCGAAGGCGAACGAAGCATAGACGAAACCAACTATTCGGGCAGATTCACCCTAGGGTTCAATCCCAACGCGTTCAATTCCTTTAGCTTGGGCTTCTACGCCGGCGTACGGGACAAATTGAGAACTGCCGATATCCTTTACTACGACAACCACAAAGAATATACAGGAGGGGAAACTCCCCCTTTCCAGTATTTCAACGCCAACGATCAAAACCGTCGGGGAGACTTTGCCCTCGGCAGCATCGACTATACCCACACCTTTGTCGGAGGCAGTAAGCTCAGCACCTCTCTCCTCTATGAATACAGCATGCTCGGCGGGCCCACAATCAACAGAAACCTCGGCTATCCGGACCTGTCCATTGTCTATCAAGATGAGTACAACACCAATGACAACCCCCTCAACGGCATCCGCTACAATTTGGACTACATTTTTAAACCAAGCGTTGTAGGGAATTTTCAAATCGGCTACCAGTATCGTTTTTTGGATCATTTTGGGGACTTTTTATATGAGCGAAAAAACAACGAAACTGGTGTTTGGGAATTGGTCCCGGAGTTTTCATCCGAGGTGGATCTCAAGCGTATCATTCATACGGGCTATATCCAGTGGGAAAAAACGAAGGAAAAGTGGTCCTACAGCGCGGGTGTCCGTACGGAAATCATGGACAGAAATTTCCGCCTTGAGGACAAAAAGGGCGCTTTGGATACAACCTATCTCTACAACTACGTCCGACCGTTTTTCAGTGGAAATATTACCTACGCAGCCAAGGAAGACTTGACCTGGAAGCTCAACTTTACCCAGCGGGTGGAGAGGGAAACAACCTTCAAAATGAACCCATTTCCGGAAAGAGAGCATAGCGAAACTCTGGAACAAGGCGATCCGAATGTCTTACCCGAGTTTGTCAACACCGTGGAAGCTGGACTAATCAAGAACTGGAAAGACAACAGCTTCTTCGCTACCGCCTACTACACCCGCATCGAAAATCTCGTCAACCGGGTGAATACAGTTTACAATGATACGATCCTTAACCGCATCTACTCCAATGTAGGCACGGCCAAATCAATCGGTTTGGAGTTGGGAACAGAGTTCTTTTTCAGTGAAAAATGGAAGGCCTATTTTGGTGGAAACGTGTACCACTACTCGATTAAAGGGGAGTTTGACAGCCGACCGGTTGATCAAGCTTCTTGGGTTTACTCCTACAACTTCAACACCACCTACAACATCTCCAAGACCATCAGCTCCCAGTTTACCCTTAATTACCTTTCCAAGCGGGTGACAGCCCAAGGCGAAGATTCCAGATTTTATCTTCCCTCCCTGAACGTCAAAAAGACCTTTATGGAAGGGCAGTTGGCGCTTAACCTCGTCTGGCAAAATATCGATTTGGGCGCTTTGAAAACCAATGAGCAACGCATCACTACCTGGAGAGAGGGCGAATTTTACACCACGACCAATTACATCCAAGAAGTGGACATGATTCTGCTGAATCTCTCCTACACGATCAACCGATCAAAAAACCGGGCGAAATTCGTAAAAAGTGAATTCGGAGAGAAGGAGTTTTGATAGACAAAGGGAGTTGTCAATCCGATTACATCAATGCAGTTTTTAGCTCCCTTAACAGCTTAAATTCAAGGAAATTATGGGCTATATTGGATTGACCAAGCGTTGATCCTTTGAAAGCAAGCATACAATCAGCCCAGGAAAAACTGGGATTCAGACTGAGAGGTCTGGAGAATACCCGAATCGAGTCTTTGAGTGACGGCGTCTTTGCCATAGCAATTGGCCTGCTCCTACTGTCCAGTTCTCCACCCCAAACGTTTGATGAGCTGAAGGAATTTATCAAGGACTTCATACCCTTTGCCGGGACCATCTCCATTCTGATGATAATTTGGTATCAGCATTACCTCTTTTTTATACGCTTTGGACTTCGAGATGCCGGCACCGTTGCGATCAATACCATCCTGTTGTTCTGGGTGCTTTTTTATACCTATCCGCTCAAATTTCTATTTCGACTCCTGATCGATATCTACACGGCTTTGTTCACCGGCAACGAAGAGTCCTTAAACTTCATTTTTTCCGAAACTATCCAAATGGATGACACTCCTGAGTTGATGGTGATCTACGGGATAGGGGCTTCGGGCATATTTTGGATTTTTGTGTGGTTGAATTACCGTGCGCTGAGAAAATCCGTGCCTCTTGACCTCTCGCCGAGGGAGATCCTTCTCACCAACAACAGCATACGCATGAACGTGGCAGCGGGAATTATTCCGCTCTGCTCGGCGGTTTTTGCCTGGCTCGAACTGGGAGGAGTTTACACCTTTATGATTTCCGGTTTTATCTATGTTTCCTACATGGTCGTCATGCCGAGCGTCGGTTATTTGGGAGCAAAAAGAGTGGAAAGGTTTGACCGCATGGAGAGTACTTAGGACCAAGAACCTTTGCCGTCAGTTTGAGCGTTACCCAATTCCAATAAATAGATTAAAATGAAAGCTACCCTGCTGATCAAAAATATGGTTTGTCCCCGCTGCATTGAGGCGGTGTCGGAGATTTTTGCCGGAGAAAAGCTGGATGCCAAGGTGGAACTGGGGAAAGTGAGCTTGCAAAAGTCGATTTCAGAAATTGAAAAGAAAAAACTAGCACAGGCGCTTCGAAATCGAGGTTTTGAACTTTTGGAACCAGGAAAGTCTGCTCTAATTTCCCAAATCAAAACCCTGATCATCGACCTGGTTCACCATCAGGGGAGCCGCGTGCAAGAGAACCTATCCACCCATCTTTCAGAAAAACTACATCAGGAATACAGCGGATTGAGCAAGCTTTTTTCCCAAGTGGAAGGCATCACCATCGAGCGCTATTACACGCTCCAAAAGATCGAAAAAGTTAAAGAATACTTGTTTTACGATGAATTGAGTCTTTCTGAAATTGCCTTTCGGATGGGCTATAGTTCAGTCGCCTACCTCAGCGCCCAATTCAAAAAAGAAACCGGCATGACACCCAGTGAATTCAAGAAAAACGGGAAAACAAAAAGGAGAAGTTTGGATGGGATTTGAGTTAAACTGTCCCTAGATACAGGCATCTGCCAGCAAAATCTTATAAATCCCATCCATAATTCCATAAGACTTTTCCGCCTTTCCCTTCCCAATTTTGTAGGGCAAAATATTACATCATGGAAGTAGCAGACAAAGTTAGTAAAACCCATAAAGAGACCTTTCCAGTCACCGGCATGACCTGTGCTGCCTGTGCCTCTAGCGTGGAGACCATTTTGCAATATACCAACGGAGTCAAATCCGCTGCGGTAAACTTTGCCACCAATACCGTCCAGGTCGAGTACGACGACAGCACTACGCCCGAAAAACTGAATGCCGCCCTAGTCGACATCGGCTATGGCCTGGTGGTCGGTTCCAAAGACGTGCAAGAGACGGTGCAGGCAGAGCAGGAAAAGAAATACCAAGCGGTCAAGAAGCAAACCATAGGTGCTGCTTTACTGACCCTACCGGTTTTTATTTTGGGAATGTTCTTTATGGAATGGGAACCCGGAAAATGGATAAGCTTAGCGCTTTCCATTCCGGTTCTGTTCTTTTTCGGAAGGCATTTTTACATAAATGCCTGGAAACAAGCCCGCCACGGAAAAGCCAATATGGACACGCTGGTAGCTTTGAGTACCGGGATCGCTTTTATGTTCTCGGTCTTCAACACGGTCTTTCCAGAGTTTTGGCATCAGCGGGGCATCCATCCCCATGTGTATTTTGAGGCGGCGACGGTAATCATCGTGTTTATTTCTTTTGGGAAAATGCTGGAGGAAAAAGCCAAATCCCAAACTGGATCTGCATTGAAGAAGTTGATGGGCCTTCAACCCAAAACTTTGACCCGAATCCAAGACGGTAAGACCCAGGAAATCAAAATCGAAGAAGTACAGGTCGGCGATCGCATCCTGATCAAACCCGGAGAAAAGATTCCCGTGGATGGGAAGGTATTGGAAGGATCCTCCTACCTAGACGAAAGCATGATCAGTGGCGAGCCTGTTCCGGTGGAAAAGAAAACTGGAAATGCGGTCTTTGCCGGGACGATCAACCAAAAGGGAAGTTTGGAGATCGAAGCAGAAAAAGTGGGAGCCTCTACCCTACTTTCACAAATCATCCAGCGGGTGCAGGAAGCTCAGGGAAGTAAAGCACCAGTCCAGAAATTGGTGGACAAAATCGCCGGAATCTTTGTACCCGTGGTGATTGTAATTGCCTTGGTGACCTTTGGAGTTTGGATGATTTGGGGAGGGGAAAATGCGGTTTCTCATGCCCTGTTGGCAGCAGTTTCGGTCTTGGTCATTGCTTGCCCCTGTGCCTTGGGATTGGCCACACCCACTGCCATTATGGTCGGTGTCGGCAAAGGCGCTGAAAACAATATGCTCATCCGTGATGCGGAAAGTCTGGAATTGGGTCACCAAGTCAATGCGATCATTCTGGATAAGACCGGCACTATCACCGAAGGAAAACCAACTGTAAGCAGTGTGCAATTTGCAGTAGGCAGTAATCAGGCGAAAGAGGATTATAAATCAATCCTGCTTGCTCTAGAATCGAAATCCGAGCATCCTTTGGCGGAAGCGGTGGTGAAGCATTTGAAAGAAAAGCAAGTGGAATCCACTACTTTGGAACAATTTGAAAGTATCACTGCTCGGGGTGTAAAAGGCAGCAAAGCCGGAAAGACCTACTTCGCAGGAAACGTCAAGCTTCTTCAGGAAAATGGAATTTCCATTCCTACAGACTTAAAAGAGCAGGCAAAAAACTGGAGTGAACATGCCCAAACTGTGATTTGGTTTGCGAATCAAGATCAAGCTTTAGCAATTCTGGGTATTCAGGATCAGATTAAACCAAGTTCAAAGTCGGCCATTTCCAAGCTTCAGAAATCCGGAGTCGAAGTCTTTATGTTGACCGGAGACAATCAACAAACAGCTTTGGCGGTGGCAAGGGAAGTTGGAATCAAGGAGTTCAAAGCCGAAGTGATGCCTTCTGACAAATCCCAATTTGTCAAAAATCTTCAGGAAAAAGGAAAAGTGGTCGCCATGGTCGGAGATGGAATCAACGATTCGGAAGCTTTGGCCCAGGCTGACGTTAGTATCGCCATGGGACATGGTTCGGATATCGCCATGGATGTGGCCAAAATCACCTTGATCACCTCGGATCTGGAGAAGATCCCACAAGCTTTTCACCTGTCTCACCTGACGGTCAACGGCATCAAGCAAAACCTATTTTGGGCTTTCATCTATAACCTCATCGGAATTCCCATTGCCGCCGGCGTCCTGTACCCCATCAATGGCTTTATGCTGGATCCCATGATCGCTGGAGCAGCGATGGCATTTAGCTCAGTTTCGGTAGTGCTAAATAGCCTAAGATTGAAAACCCGAAAACTTTAAAATCAAATTTTCCATAAGCCAATTAATAAATACCTATCCATTGAA
>CAZTJM010000171.1:0-9996 GCA_964613865.1 uncultured Limnohabitans sp.
GCCTTTCCGATCGAAGACCTTTTGGTGGAAGAGGCGGACGGCAGGATCAATTGGAGAAAAAATTCCTTTTATTCACCGGCTTTGGTATTCAGTTCCCACCCGTTCACCATTTCCGATTTCAGGAAGCTTCTCATCGATTCCTTTCCGGAAATCCAAAACTGCTGGTTGGAATTGGTCCATGCACCTGCAAAGGAGTCCGGAGTCAATGGCGTGTATCAAGTGGAGGTCTTGCCGGCATTGGCCTTTCAAAAGGAACTGAAGGGCAAAACCGATTTGGCGAAAGCTTTCCTAGGGAGACTTCATCGGTTTCTGAAGGAAAATAGAAACCTGGGGGAGGATTTTGACCCCCCCAAACTCCTGGCTCCACATCTCATCTTTTTGCAGGCGAACGTGGAGATCTCGGATGAGGAAGATCCGGATCAGATATTGGCCGAGATACTCTTTGCACTTGAGGTCCATCTCTATCACCCCGTTGCCTATACCAATCTTGAAGAGCTCCAAAAAACGGGGATTCGACTAGAGGACATCTTTGTCGGTCCCCGGCTTGCGGGCGGTTTTATACAGGACAAGGAACTCAAGGAGCGTGGCAAAACCCTTTATACCGAGAAATTTATTCTTTTGATCTCAAAGATTCCCGGAGTCAAAAAGTGCTGGGATGTGGCAATAGACCGAGAGGGGAGGGCCAAGTCACTTGCCTTGGGAGAACACGCCTATGCGGCCATTAATACCGATCCAAAGGATCCGCAAAGCATCTTTTCCACGCTGAAAATCTATGTCAACGGAAACCTGCAACGGCTCAACAAAGCCAGGGTGGCAGATCTGCTGCTGGACTACTGGTCAAGACACTACCGCGTCTATCAAGAGGATCTCTTTAGGGACGATGTGTGGAGTGGAGAATTCAACGGACGATATCGAAATCCGGGAGCGTATACCTCGATCAGGGAACATTTTCCGGGGATCTATGGACTGAAGCCGGGGGAGATTTCTTCTCATGAGCCGGAGGAAAGGCATGCAAAAGTCAAGCAATTGAAGGGGTATCTTTTGCTTATGGAAAAGCAGCTGGCAAATTTTTTGGCTCAGCTCGCACATCTTCCGGACTTTTTTGATCAAGATATAGGCTATCAAGGCACGTATTTTTCCCAAAATCCTGATTCGAAAGCTGGAGATGTTAATTTGGAAATCCCCTCCAAGCTGGTCTCCGGATTTAATGGTGCGGGTATCAACCCGCAAACGGGTGAATCCAGAATCTCTTGGCTCAAAAGGAAAAACAGGGTTTTGGACCATCTGCTGGCCAGGTTTGGGGAGTCCATTCAGGATTTGCCTTTCCAGCTTTCCCTGAAGTTGAATCTTTTGGGGAATGAGGAGGAAATGTACGCTGCTCTACTGCTTCAAAAGTCTCGCTTTCTAAGACAGGTAGGCGAGCTGAACTATGGAAAGCATCGGGCTCAATCCAAATCCCCAGACGAGCAAGGCGATTTTTCGACGCTGGAGAAAATCCTGCGACTGGTCACCGGAATCGGAGATCAGCCTGAATCGCTCCTTCCTAGGTTTTTGCCCAAAAACGTGACGGAAAAAGAGAATGCGTCCACGGGGGGATTTCTCAAGTCCCAAAGTTCCTATCTGGATTTGTTGGAAAAATTCAGGCAACTATCGAAGCAGGAAAGGAATTTTCCCCAGATCCCCAACCCGGCCAAGTCGGCCTTTTCTTTTGGAAAAGTCGGCATCAAAAACCTTTTTTCCCGGACCTTGGAAGCCGATTCCTATTGGATCTCCCGAGAGCCTTCCCGCTTGGGGACCGTAGAGGTGCTTTTTCAAAAATCCGAATCCAATTGGGTAAGTATGTGGGAGGGCAACAGCGAAGGTGACGCCATCCAAGCCATCGCAAACAATATCCAATACTTCAGAGCGCTGAATGCTTCTGCCGAAGGAATGTACCTGGTGGACCACATCCTAATGCGCTCGATGCTCGATGGAGGTGAGTATGGATTTGTGGTGCTGGATGAGTGGGGTCGACCCACGTTCAAATCAGAATGGAAGTACGCGAAGTCTGAGCGGAGAGCACTTCTGGCCAAGTTTTATCAGGCTGCTTCAGAGCAAGAGGCATTCAGAATGTCTGCCGACGGTCTTGGACTTTATGGGAAGGAAGGAGAATTGCTGGCGACTTATCTTGACTATTCGGATTCGGACTACACAGCAGTAATCGAGTCCATGGGTAGTCTTTCGAAAATGATGTCTGGCGATGATGAAGTCTCGGGCCTGTTGTCTCTGCATGAAATTGAGGGGCTACGGTATCGGGGTACGCTCCACCAAGAGGGTGTTTTTCGCCAGCGCTCGGTTGTATTTCTCCGGAAGCTCGAAAACGGTAAAGAGGTCAGAGAGGACTTCTTTGACTTGAAGGCATCTTTGGTGTTGCCGGATTGGCCTTCCAGGTTTCAGGAGAGCCACTTCCGGTATTTTCTGACCAATGAGGTGCGAGACCGGGTTCCCGCCCACATGGAGGTGCAAGTCTATTGGCTTAGCCTGATCGAGTTTGGTTCATTTGAAAGCTGCTACAAGACTTGGTGGGAGTATTTCAAATCCCAAGCTCCTCGGAAACAGCTGGCCGAAAGTGCCTATAGCCTCTACGAAAAACTGCTCAATCTGAAAGGAGTAGAAAATGGATAGAGCGCGAGGACATGTTTTGGAAGATCTGATGTTTTCCTTTAAGTATGCTGGCCGAGAGCAAGCATCCCGTTGCAACACGAAGCTAGAGCAGCTTATGGAGCATTCCATTTTCCCTGAACTGGGCAAGTCCTTTGATCAAGTAGCTTTTGGCGAGATCAACCTGGAATTGGAGCGGATGGAGATCGACCTTGGGATACTGTCTGAAGCGGATCTGTCCGAAGAGCTGGGAGAAAGGATTAGACCGCTATTGATTGAAGCACTGAAAAAGGCGATAAAAGCAAAAATTCTGGGCGAAAACGATGGCTTGGAAAGTGCCGCCAATTCAGAAAGGATGAATTTTAGTCTATTGGCATTGAAGGTTTTTTTGCTGAAGGGATACTTTCCCGCTTGGGCCGATTCCAAGTTAAACCTGCATGCGCTGCTGGACTTTTTACTTTTATCTCCCAGCGTTTCGCTGGCGAAACTGATCAGGGAGGTCTCCGTGAAGAGCGAGTCGGCCAGAAAACGTCTTGCATTTCTTGAAGCGGGCTATTTCGATCGGATTATTAAAGTGCTTGTGCCCGAGGATGCCGATTGGATAGTTGGGTACCGCAACACTTACGTAGAGATCCATCAAACTGACCGTGGCCTGTCCGCTTCTTCCGCAAATCTTGAGAAAGCGCTCAACCTGTTTATTCTCACCTTCATTACCCAAAACCAGAGTACCAAATTCAACCGATTCAGCTTTTCAGACAGATTTCTCAAGTCCATCGCGGCGCACTATCATCTGGACTTCAAGGTTTTTTTGCGGCAAATCACGGAGATACTTGCTCAGGATACGGTCAAAAACCAACTGTTTAGAGAATTTAGAGAGGCGGTTACCTGGGTGGGAAAGAAAAACGATGTCCCTATGCAGGAGGCGGACGATGTCTTTGCTCCCACATCCGAAAGCCTTATCACATGGCTGAACGACGGGGGAGAGGCGGGATCGATTCAGTCTTGGCTGGACGAAATCGCCGCTACAGGGATGTTATTCACCATACTCTCCCGAAAGTTTTCAGGGTTTTGGAGATCGCTCAACAAATCTGGGCTGACCCGACTGATCAGACTGATGGGCGGCGATGAGCATAGACAGTGGCTGGATACGATTTATTCCTATCTAGCCTGGTCTTCTGGAAAATCCCAAGGTGAGGCTGTCGAGCAAATTGACACGGTACGCGGCATCTTTGATCTCGCACAAGGGCGATCGATGCAGGGAAAGTATGAGCTGACGGACTTAGACAGTTGGTATTTCTTTCTTGTCGTGCATGGCATGAAAAGCTTTGGGGCCGACATGGCCATCTGTCAGGAGCTTTTGGAACTTGGCTTGAGAGCAGGGATTTCCAGCTCCCCTCTGCTGCTTATTACCGCCAAGAGTCAAGTGTCGGCAGGCGAGGCAAAGGCGGATGAACGGGAATCAAGTCATGGGCCGGAATTGACTCTTGGAGGACTAAGGCCAAAGACTGATACTACTTCTGATTTTGCGCTGGCGTCCAGGCAGATACTCGTGAACTACTTGCGTTCCGGGACTTTGAGACTTTCACTCGGTGCCTTGAGCCAGTCCGATCTTCAGACGATTGTCTCGGAGATGATCAAGTCCCAAGACGCCTCTCTTTTGAATCTTCTAAAAAATGCCTCTTTCAAAGATTTCTCCGCTTTAAAACGCCGCTTGGCGAGCCTGATGACCGGAGTGAACCGCGAGCAGATTTATATATACATAAAGCGCTTTGCAGATTCTGAGACACTGCTTTGGCTTCGATTCAGTGAAAATTTGATTGCGTCTGAACTAATCCCCGACAAACTTTTGCAGAGCATCGATCGCGTGGTTTGGGACGTATTTCTGAAGGAAATCTACTTCCGAGGAAAGAATGGGAAAGTGTCTGCAAACTTATCTACTTTCTATCCAACTGAGTTGATTTTGAAAGTTTTGAGTGATCTTGAAGGATCACTGGTTTTCGGTCAAAAGACTGTATCCAAACTTCAAAAGAACCACCATTTGGAAAAAACAGCGCTTATCTCGCTTGGCTTGCAAGTAGCGGATATACGGCTTTTGCAGAGACTGTCTAGTGCCAAAAGTGCTTCTATCCAGGGAATCGATTTGCTGCAACCCAAATACCGAGTTCTCACGGCCCAATTGAAGCGAAAGGGTGTCGGGAATTTGTTTTTGAAAACCAGCGGAAAATCCACTTCGATTCTGGATCAACTGGTATGGACGTTACACCGGAGTTCTCTGCTGTCACGTCTGCAGACTGGGCAGTTGAGTAGTGCGGAACTGGATGGAAAGGTCTCAGCTATTATTGGCCAAGATCTCCGAAAGTTAGGGAGACTCAGTTTGCTAAAGCCCTTAGATGCATCGGGGAAGGCTGACCTTCAAAGTGTCGTTCGCAGGATTCTGACATTTTCGAAGATCAAACCAGCAACGCTCGTACGGTTCCTGCAAAAGAACGAAGATCGCTTCCAGCTGATTGCTTCCAGTTTGAGAGTGAATCTGGATAGGGCAGACTGGGAGGCATTCTTCCGGTTCCTAGACCTAAGCGGTCTGAGGGGTTTAGAGCAATCTAATGGGGAGGTTTCGAAATCCGATGATCAGAAGACTCCAATACTTGTCATGGGACACAGCGCCCTAGTCAATTGGGAGGAGATCCGTTTGCTTGCGGAGGCTCCATCAAATGACAATGCGCGTGCGAGGGAGGTGATCGGAAAACTGCTTCCAAATGAGACTTTGCTTTCTGACCAGATTTTGTACCTGTTGGAGATACCCTCGCGTGGGTTTTCAAGGAAATCATCAATCAGGCTCTGGAGAAGGCTGGTCTTGCTAAGCGTGTACCAAATTCGACTTTCGAACCGACCAGGCGAGAAACTCAATCCGACGATTTTCTGGAAGGCTTTTCTGGCATTGCTCAACGACAACAAGACCGCGTTTGGACCGGAAAAATTGGATTGGAACAAGGTTGTTCGTTCGAAACATCTAGATTTTACTTCCAAAAAACTGCTGCGGCAATTCTACAAAAAACATTACCTCTCGAGCCATTTTTCGTTTGGCGAGCGCCTTTCCTCAGCACTCCAGTATTGGAAAAAAGAGGGATTTCTCCCTTGGTGGAGCCCGATCAAATCAGGGGAAAGGTTGATTGCCACAATGGTTTTCACCATCGAAAATTCAGCCAAGGACGATGCATTGCTGCTGATTTCGGTTTTTTCAAACGGTGGGATATCCCGACTACTGGACAACTTTAGTGAAGCCCAGTTGCGACGTATTCAGGCCCGCCTTTCGGGGAGTGCCTACAGGAAGCAATTTTCGTCTGCAATAGAAGAATTCCAGCGTACGCTTGCCAAACTTGAAAACGCCTCCCACAGGTCGATTTTGGAGTCCAAGGTGGACGTACGTTCCGGATTGAGCAGTCAAAATGACCTCCGGACACCTCTTAGGGAGGATTTGGAAGTATGGGTCAAGAGCCAAATCAATAACTCCAAGGAAATCGAAATCCTCGATACTTGGCTCGGCGGGGACAGCAGAATCTTTCGGCAGATGGACGAGCTCATGCGATGGAGCAGGTTTATGTTTTTCGGAAATCTGACTCCAAGCAAATGGAAGCTTTGGTTGTTGAGTTTTGGATTTGACTTTTATGTCGATCGAGCAAACAGCTTTTCAGCTTCTTTTCTAAGCCAATTTCTGCGGCATCTGTACCGGACTCACTCGGTGGTAAATTGGAAATCAGTGTTTCAAGGGCTTTTGAAAAACAAGGGTTTCCAAGAAGTCCTCTCAACACAGGACAGGGAGGAGCTCGGACGTTTTTTTCCAACTCGGCAAACAAAAGAGGCAGAAGAACCCGCGAATGGGGATCAGGTAAAAGTCTCCAACGCAGGATTGATTCTTTGCTGGCCATTTATCTCGGCTCTTTTCTCGAGGCTGAAGTTGAGCTCGGGGGGTATAGTTCCGCCGGAGTCACAGGGAAAGGCAGTCTACCTTTTGCAATACTTGGTCTTTGGACACGTGGATTTCCCGGAATATGAGATGGTACTGAACAAGCTGCTCGTCGGCATGAAAGCTAGCCAGCATTTGGAACAGGCAGAATTGAGTGAAGAGGAGATGCAGATGGCGCTTAGCCTGCTGAATGGGCTGAAGGGCAATTGGGAGAAAATGAAGAATGCTTCTGTCGACGCGATAAGGCAGACTTTCCTGCAAAGGGAGGGAACTCTGGAGTTTGGTGCCGCAAGTAATATACTGAAAGTGCCCAAGACGGGTGTAGACGTGCTCTTGGATTCAATATCCTGGAATATTTCGGTGGTCAAGCTGCCCTGGATGGAAAAATCATTGGAAGTCAAATGGCGATAAGATGAAGAAAACAATTATTCTTTCAACTGGAAAAGGCTATAAGGTATGGCGGAATGGGATTTTGAGATCGCTGGCTTTCTTTTTGGTGTTTTTCAGCTTTTTATTGGCTAAAGCCCAAGACACAAAAATCCCTCCATCACAGCTTGTCGTGAAGGACACCATCAATTTCGGTGACAGCACCAAGGCAGGCTTGATAAACAAGATCCTTCAGCCCATCCGTTTCCGGGAGAACAAAATCAAGCGTGAACGGGAGCGTATCGTCGAATTGATTCGAAAGCTCGCAAAAGAAGGCGACGTAAGTATCGATTCGGCAACGGTCAATGCTATCGCCACTGACTTGATCGCATTGACCGAGGGTCTCGCGGCAGCTCGTGACACCAGCACCCGTCTACAGGACGAGATAGAGCAGTTGCTCTTAAACTTGGACACCAAAGCTCCCAAGCAGCTGGTCGACTCTGTCCAAGTACAGCTAGGCAATGTACTCCAAGGGCTGCTCGATGATTCAAAGGCGGAAAACATTGCCGCCAAAAAGCAACTTTCCGAGAAACTGTTGGCATTGCGAGAGATACAGTTTTCGTGCAGTTCGGAGGAAGCGCCTGTATTTGAGGCCACATTGGGAGATACACTTCAGGTCAGCTACCACAAGTGCCTGAGCGCGCGTACAAGGATTTTTGGCTGGCATTTGGCCTCGATGGGGGACAGATATCAGAATTACAATCTCAACTACCTCACGGATCTGGTGCTCTATGGATACGAGCTTTCTAGCGGCGGAAAGGAAAACAATCCAAGGTCGCTGCTCGGGCTGTTGGAAGGTGGGATTTTGGAGAAAAACCAAAGCTATGGCAAGTCGGTGTCGCTTTCAGTCTACAGCAATTCTCTTTCGACGATTAGCGCTTTTTTGAACCAACCTTCAGCCCAAGACCAGTTTGTTTCCCGGGTCAAAGAGTTAATTTCCAACTATAGTTTGAAGGGAATCAACATTTATTTGAGCGAGGTTTCTTCCAGGGACTCCAAGAAGTTTACCCAGTTTATCAGCAAGCTAAAAGCCGAGCTGACAGCCTTGGACAAAAATATCATCTTGACTTTGAGCATTCCTCCAATAGCAAACTCCAGATCGATAGCCAATGCCAATGCGTACGAGTTTTTGCTTCTCAATCCACTGGTCGATTTCTACTTGGTCCAAACCCAGAAGCTGAACATCACCGACACGAGAATTCCATTTTCGCCCGGCGCACTATATCCCGATGCGGCCAACTCAAGAGGTTCGATCGAAGGGACTTTTGCTTTCTACGCGAATGGAAAAGTTCCTGTCGGAAAATTGGTATTGACGGTTGGATATCAAGGCATTTCCTGGCCTATGCCTGACTTCGTGCCGGGTACTCGGGCAACTGGTTTTGGTTCTTCCTTGGATTATCGCACGATACAGCAGACTTTGGTCTCCACTGTGGGACAACCCGAGGGGGCTGTTTTGGGATATGATCCGGAGCAAGCTTCTGCCTATCTCAACTATGGCAGTTTGGGAGACCTTCGGCAGGTCTGGTATGAGGATGCGAAGAGTCTGGCCGAGAAATACAGCTGGGCCCTAGCTAACTCGACGGGAGGGGTAGCGATCTGGGGACTAGGGGCGGATGAAGGCTACACTGAGCTTTGGGACGCACTGGGTGCAACGCTGGTCAGCGTGGATTCTGTCGTGCTCAGCTCCAAGTCCCTTGCGCCACCAAAAACGCTCGGCCTAATGGACTACCTATGGACTTACAAGCAGGATATCCAATGGGCTGGTCTGAACGACATCTATATCGGGGATCCAAACAAAAAACCGGAGGCAGACTATTGCTATTTTGTGACCTATCCGGATCGCGACAGCCTACAGAATTTGGCAAAAGCCTATGACATTTCGAACTTTTGGCAAAACCGAAATGCATTTGTAGCCTATCAGGACACGGACTATTATTCGATAAACTCATACAAAGATTGTATATGCATGATAGGCCGTTGGAATCGATATGCGGAGATCAACATGTTGTTGTCCATTATCCTATTTGGGGTATTGGGGCTTTGCGTATTGGTTATACTGCTCGGTGTCAGGAAGCATGGGGATGAATGGACGTTGAGGGGCCTCTTTACGGGAATATCTATCGCAATAGGCTTATTGGCCTTGATTGCATTGTTTTTCTATCTGTTTTTCAATACACAGGTGGGATTCATAGGTGCTGGCAGCAGCGAAGTCACAATTTGGATGCTGATCCTGATTTTTGGTTTTGGGATAGCCGCCGGATTGCTTATCAATAGGTTAAGGTCTGCTAAGAAGTTTGCTTATCGGGAATTGCCTTAAAACTCAATCGAAAACACTTTTCAAGATGGGGAATTTTTCAAAATCAAGTCTGCCTCCTGCCTTCAAAAAGCAGGAGTCTGGTTCAGCCAAAGGGAGCAATCCAACCGTCCAGCTAAAGGACAACCGAGCCGAACATGCCGCCCAACTCAAGTTTGCCCAGCTAGCAAACTCGCAAAGGGCGGACGAGACGGTACAGCGTAAAGAACTGGAGGAGGAAGAGGTTCAACTGGCTGGGATTGAAGAAAAGGAAATCCAAATGAAGTCGGTGGATGAAGAAGAGGAGCTGCAGATGAAATCTGTTGAGTCTCCGACCGACCAGTCTGCAACAACAGTCCGGCATGTCGAAAACAACACCGGTCTTCCCGATCAGCTCAAGTCCGGGGTGGAAAGTCTATCCGGCTACAGCCTCGACGATGTAAAGGTTCACTACAACTCCGACAAACCTTCCCAGCTCCAAGCCCACGCCTACGCTCAGGGGACGGATATCCACTTGGCGCCTGGGCAGGAGAAGCACCTGCCCCACGAGGCTTGGCATGTAGTGCAGCAGAAGCAGGGGCGGGTCAAGGCTAACCGGCAAATGAAGGGAAAAGTCAATATCAACGACGATGCGGGCTTGGAGAATGAGGCGGATGTCATGGGTGCGAAGGCT
>CAZTJM010000172.1:0-9887 GCA_964613865.1 uncultured Limnohabitans sp.
AAACTAGATGTTGAAAAGCCCACCAAAACAGCGAGTACAAATTCAGTAAACCTCCATTATTCTTTACGCCTTCCTCACCTTGGGGAACGCATGACACAAGAAATGGCATGCCATCAACCGTGAGCATCTATCAAAATGTAACCGTCGAGCAAAAATCCTGACCTGCGCATCTTATGCAAAAGCAGCATAGAGACCTTCAGCCTCCCTAGTCCTTTTTCAATTTGCCCCTGAGCTTTCCTCCCCATTTGCTTAGGAAGCTTTCTTCCTTGTCATCGCCCACATCTTCCTCGCCCAACATGTAGCCCAAAGGTCCCAGATTGGTGACGGCATCAAAAATGATTTTGCAAATCCCGGCAATGGGAATGCTGAGAATCATGCCAGCCACTCCCCAAATCGCACTTCCCAGCACCACCACCAGAATGGTAGCCAAAGGGTTGAGGTTGACTTTGTCGCCAACTACAAAGGGTTCGAGAATATAGCTTTCGATGAATTGCGCGGCCCCATAAGTCACCACCACTACAATCAATGACCAAGTTTCCGCTCCTCCGATCAGCGTCATGAAGATCGCAAGTACGAAGCCGATGATCACCCCCAAATAGGGAATCAAGGACAGGATAGCTGCAATCACGCTGATCAGGATGGCATTCTGCACGCCTGCGATCAGCATGCCAACGGTATAAATGACTGAGAGAAAAAAGATTAGCAAGAAGCGCCCGCCAAGGAAATTGAGCGCCAGTTGGACCGAATCCTCCAGCACCTCTTTGGCGCGTTTTCGCTTGTCAGCAGAGAAAAACCGGAGAATGGATCGTTTGACTTTGTTGCGGTAGTTGAGGAGAAAAAACAGGTAGACAAAGGTCAAAAAGGAGTTGCCCAGAAAGCCGAACAGGTTTACCGCGACTTGACCCAACTGCTTTTTGACTCCGCTTGAGATCGCGTCGCTTCCGCTTTTTTTGGATTGACCCGGCTCATTTTGTTCTTTGGATTGCGCATTTGCGGTTTCCCCCGTCGCCTGTTCTCCACTTTCATTTTCAGTTTGTGCCTGGGCTTCCTCACCTTGGCGGGCAGTACTGTCAGAGTTGTTCAGCCACTGGGGTATTTGCTCCTGGACGTTCAGCCCCGTCTTTTCTTCTATCACTTCCACGACCTTGTCAACTTTTGGCGCGAGTTTCTTCTCCATCTCCGGCCAGCGCTCCGAGACACTCCCGACTTGGATAGCGATCACTGCGAAAAAAGCCAAGTACGCCAAGATGCACAAAATGACACTCCCAAACGAAGCCCAGCCACGGGAGATTCCTTTTGCCTCCACTTTCCTAGCCAAGGGTACACAAACCAAAGCCAGCAAGACCGCAAAGGCTATCGGAACCAAAAAAACCTCCGCCAGAACAAGACCTTGTACCAGAAAAAAGACAGCCAACACAAGTAGTGCAAAGCGAACCAAGACGTCGTTGGATTTCATATCATTTCTTTTTTGACGAATTGGGGTTGGTATTCAAAAGAGTCAATTGATGTTTCTGGAGCTTTATTTTGACTTTTGGAATCCCTTCATAGAGCGATTGGTGAACTACCACCGAATCGTCCACATGGAAAGGAAGGTGGGTTTTGACTTCTATTTTCTTGGCTCTGATCACTTCAAAGGGGCTCTCAACCGCATCCTTTTCATGCGCTTTCAGAAAATCCCTGAGCTCTTTCTCTTGATCTTCCCGGACCAGCATCACGTCAAGATACTCGTCACCGTGATCGGCCTCTGGCGCCAAGACCAGCTGGGGTCCAAGCTGCCTGGTGTTCATCACTTCAATCCAGAGGTAATGGCCGGAGTAGTCCTTGCCGTCGATTTTAATATCATATTCTTGGGCGGAAAGTTCTTTGGGGAGCTTTCTGAGGTGTTTGCTTCCAAAGTCAACTTTGTCCCCGTCAGGAGCTTCCTCCTTTTTTCCCCGCTCGATCTGCTGGAGAAGGGCCGTAAAGAGCCCCCAGCCTACCCCCTCAATGAACCTTCCTTTTTCCCCTTCAGTCTGAAATGTCCCCACACTGAGCGGAAGAAAGTTGCCTTTCTTGAAGTTCTTGACCGTATCTGGATAAAATCCCGCGATGCCCAGACTACCGGCGATGTTATTGGCATTCCCAGAGGGCAAGAGCGAGATGGGGATCTTGGAGTCATGCAACTCGAGAAGGATTTTTTCGACCGTCCCATCACCACCCGCTATCACGACGAGGTCATATTTGAGCTTAAACACCTCTTCAAATCCGTCTTCCTTGGTATTTTGCGCGATCACTTTGGCACCCTGCCGCTCTAGCGACCCGATGACTTCCGCGAGGTCGAAATCCTCGGTTCCGGCGGTTGGATTATAAAGGAGTATGATTTTCATAGCGCTATCAAGTAAGTCCTGCGTGCTATTTGCATACAAAAACACGACTAAACTTCCTTGTTATGAACATTCTGATCACAAACGACGATGGTATCTACAGCCCTGGAATACTAAAACTGGCAGAAATCGCCTCAGAATTTGGAAGCGTGCGAATTGTCGCTCCCCATGTGGAGCAATCTTCCATGGGCCATGCCATCACAGCCAGCCGACCCCTCTCCTACCGAAAAACGAAAGTGGGGAATTTTGACGCATATCGAGTAAACGGAACCCCAGCGGACTGCGTGTCTTTGGGATGCTTCCATTGGGAAAAAGTGGACATCGTCCTTTCTGGAATCAACCTGGGTCCAAATCTGGGAAACTCCATGTGGCACTCGGGGACTCTTGCCGGGGCAAAGCAGGCTGCCTTGCTTGGGGTGAAAGGAGTAGCGCTCAGCACACCAACTCAGAGCGAAGAATATGACTTTGAAAAAATGGCTCCGTATATCCGCCAGGTGATCGGCTATCTAATCGGGGAGGATGTACCCCTGCTTGTTAACGTGAACTTTCCCTTTGCACCCAAAGGAATCGTATGGACCCGCCAGTCTATCCGGCAATACGACGGCTTGGTTAAACCCGCGCAAGACCCCATGGGACGAGCCTTATATTGGATCACTGTAGTGCCTCTCGAACCCGCCGAAGAAGGTACAGACCGCTATGCCATGGAACATGATCTGGTGTCTATGACTCCACTGAGATTGGATCTCACAGACGAGTCACAACTGGTAAAGCTCTCTGGCAGAAAGATTTTTGATCAGGAATAAAGCAGGAGGCAGTAAGCAGTGATCAGTAGTACAAGTGTACTTACTGGGTACTGATCACTGCCAACTGGAAAATCATCCTCCCACGATCTCACCCCCATTCACATGGATAAACTGTCCGGTGATGTAAGAGCTGTCCTCGGAAGCCAGGAACACATAAGCCGGTGCCACCTCGCTGGGCTGCCCAGCTCTTCCCAATGCGGTATCCTGGCCAAACTTGGTCACGTCGTCAAATGTGGCGGGAATGAGTGGAGTCCAGATCGGGCCCGGTGCGACGCCGTTTACCCGTATTTTTTTAGGAGCGAGCATCTTGGCCAAGGAGCGTGTAAAGCCTACGATTGCACCCTTGGTACTTGCATAGTCCACCAAGTGTTCACTGCCTCGATAAGTAGTGACCGAGCTGGTGTTGATGATGGAGTCACCATCTTTAAAATGGGGCAAAGCGGCTTTGGAAAGATGAAAAAACGAGAAAATATTGGTTTCAAAGGTCTCCAAGAGCTGCTTGGAACTGATTCCATCTAGGCTATCTTTTGGAAACTGGACTGCTGCATTATTGACCAGTATATTGAGTCCCCCTAGCTTTTTGACGGTGGTTTCCACCACTTTTTTGCAGAAGCTTTCGGATCGGATGTCGCCTTTGATAAGAATACATTTACCTCCCTCTGCTTCGACCATCTTTTGCGTATCCTTGGCGTCCTTAACTTCATTGAGGTAGTTGATCGCCACATTGGCACCCTCGCGGGCAAAGTAGACCGCTACGCTGCGACCAATTCCGCTATCTCCTCCGGTAATTAGGGCGACTTTGCCCCTGAGCTTGTCGGCTCCCTTATAGCCTTGTCGGATTACTTCGGGCTCTGGCACCATCTTGCTTTGCTGTCCAGGCAGCTCTTGAGATTGGGCTTTGAAAGTCTTTGGCTTTTTCATCTGATATCTACGTTAGTGTCAAACGCCGAATTCTATGGGCATTTTTTTGATCAATTGTTCCTCAATGCGTGAATGAGCTGGCTCTTGGTCATTTTGCTTCTGCCGGGAATTCCGACCTGCTTAGCTTTATCGTATAGCTCCTGCTTGCTTCTATCCTCGTAGTCTTTGGCTTTACCACCCCGCTCACCCGCATCTGGGGTATTGGCTATCCTAGCAGCCTTTTGCTTGCTCACGCCCTCTTTTCTGAGCGCTTCGTATTTCGCATCGTCCTTGATGCTGGGTCCGTGATCCTTTGCCATGATAGTTTTCGTTTGGGTTTGAGGAACTGGTTTATACGAAAGCGGCTTTGATGTCGACACTTTCTAGTTGTTCAGAAATCAAATTTGAGACCGAGCGAGGATCAACAGCCAGGGTCCAGCACTTTAGCAATGACGCGGCCCAGCGATTGCGGCTCCTTCAGGTAAATTAAAATATCGGCTAAGCACAAAGCCTCTTGGAATCTAACCAACTGGCAGTCGCTATCCGTCGTTTATTCATTCTAACCACAAAGACATGGAACAGCAAATGAAACCCAGTCCCTATCGCAAATTCGCAGTCACGCTCGCCATCTCCTGCGTCACGATGTATCTCGCGATGTTTCTAAATGTGGACAGCATGGGGCATATCCACCTCAGTCTCACCAGGCTGTACATGACTCTACTCATGGTTTCACCCATGGCTTTGACTATGCTGTGGATGATGCGCCAGATGTATTTCGATAAAAGACTGAACCTAGTCATCGCCCTCGCCAGCATCGCGACTTTCGTTATTTCGCTGATCTTGCTACGTGCCCAAACCCCCATCGGCGACCAGCAGTACATGAAAGCAATGATTCCGCACCATTCTTCTGCCATACTTACCAGCAAACATGCTCAACTCGATGATCCCGAGGTCAAAGCACTTGCAAAGCAAATCATCCAATCGCAGGAGGAGGAAATCGCCCAAATGGAGGCAATTCTAGAAAGAATGGATCACTAATCAGCGGGTAAACTGCGTCAACCGAAAAGGCATCTTGACAAAAATTTTAATCAATGAGGCTTTCGTCTTATATTGAAGCTCTCCATCCCCACACCTAGGGGGCTTGCTGCTGGGTGTCGAAATGAAAGACGAGCACTTCACCATACTTCTCGCAGACGACGACGAAGACGACCGGATGTTTTTCCAGGATGCCTTAGACGAACTTCTAGTCAGTGCGACCCTGCACGTGGTCAGCAATGGCCTTGATCTAATGCTATTCCTGGAGGAACACCTACATCAACTACCTCAGGTAATCTTCCTGGATCTCAATATGCCCAGCAAGTCCGGAGCGGAATGTCTGGCGGAGATCAAAAAGCACAAAAAACTGAGCAAAATCCCCGTCATCATCTACTCCACCTCTGCAAATCCCGATGTAATGGAGTCGCTCTACAACTTGGGAGCGCTCTATTATGTGCGAAAGGAGGGCGACTTTTCCAATCTCAAATCGGTCATCGGCAAGGCTCTAACACTTTGGCAACAAAATAGCTCTACGCAACCCCACAGAAGTAATTTCTTGGTCTTGCTATAACATGAAATACATGCCCAACCCCCAGGATTTTCCCTTTCTAGCCAACGGTGGCGAAATGGGTCGACTCATCCTGCAAAAAGACTGGCGCGACACTTCACTAGGCCCCATCGATCAATGGGAAATCAGCCTGCGCACAACGATAGGCATGGTCCTGAATTCCGCTTTTCCCATGTTTTTGTTTTGGGGCGAAGACTTGCTCTGCTTCTACAACGACGCCTACAGACCCAGCTTGGGCGTGGACGGTAAGCATCCCGCCATCGGGAAAAAGGCCGAGGAAGTCTGGTCAGACATCTGGGACTTCATCGGGCCTTTGATCCAGCGGGTGATGAAAACGGGCGAGCCGGTTTCGTTTCAAGACCAATTGGTAGGATTTTTTCGAAACGGAAGGATGGAGGACATTTATTGGACCTTTTGCTATAGCGCGGCCTATGACGATGAAGGCGAAATAAATGGAATTCTCGTCACCTGCTCAGAAACCACCGATACGGTTCTCACCAAAAGAAAACTAGAGGAAAGCGAGCGTAGACTCCTTTCCATGATCCACCAAGCCCCGGTATCTATCGCAATTTTACGGGGTCCCGACTACGTCACCGAAATTGTGAACAACAAATCTCTTGAAATCTGGGGCAAACAAGCAGACCAGATTTTGGATCGTCCCGTATTTGAGGCCATGCCGGAATTGCTATCACAGGGCATGAAAACAATCTTGGACGATGTCTATGCGACGGGCAATGTTTTCAGAACAGCCGAACTCCCTGTGCGGCTTAACAAAAACGGAAAGGAAGAGGAAATCTACGTCAATTTCAGCTGCGAACCGCTTTACAATTCGTTGGAAGATATAGACGGCATCATGGCTGTGGGTATCGAGATCACCGAGCAGGTCGCCGCTCGCCAACAAATTGTGGAGAGCGAGGCTCGTTTTAGGGCGATAGCCGACAACATACCCAACTTGGCATGGATGGCCAATGCCGACGGGTGGATCTATTGGTACAACAGAAAATGGTATGAGTACACCGGAAAGACTCCCGAAGAAATGGAAGGCTGGGGTTGGCAATCTGTCCATCACCCCGAGGTCCTTGAGTCGGTGATGAGCAGGTGGGAATATTCCTTAAAACAGGGAGTGCCTTTTGAAATGGTCTTTCCACTACTTGGAAAAGACGGTAAGTTCCGGGAGTTTCTGACTCGGGTACTTCCCCTTTACGATGAACAGGGCCGAATCACCCAATGGTTTGGGAGCAATACCGATATAGATGACCAGAGAACCTTCAGGGACGAATTGGAAAAACAGGTCAATGAGCGCACCGCCGAACTGCTCCAGCTCAACGAGTCGTTGAAAAAAAGCGAGGAACGCTACCACCTCATGGTAGAGGAAGTACAGGATTACGCCATCCTCTACCTCAGTCCCGATGGAACAGTCGAAAATTGGAACACTGGAGCCGAAAAAATCAAAGGTTACACCAGTCTGGAAATTGTAGGCAGGAATTTTTCAAACTTCTACACGGAAGAAGATCTCCAACGTGGCCTCCCTATGACACTCCTAAACATGGCAGCAAGAAACGGCAAGGCTACCCAGGAAGGCTGGAGAGTCAAAAAGGACGGTACTCGTTTTTGGGCCAGTGTCGTGATCACCGCCATACACAACGAAAAGAGGGAGATCATCGGCTATTCCAAAGTCACCCATGACCTTACCGAGAAGAAGGAAGCCAGCGACGCCCTCGAAGCCAAAAAAACCGAGCTGGAAGAGAAAAACGCGGAACTCCAACGGATGAACAAGGAATTGCAATCATTTGCCTATATATCCAGTCACGACCTGCAAGAGCCACTGCGCAAGATCCAAACCTTTGCCTCACGCATCATCGAAAAAGAATATGCAAGCCTCTCGGATAAAGGGCGGGAACTCTTTAACCGAATGCAGCGCTCAGCCGAGCAGATGCAGGCATTGATCAACGACCTGCTCGCCTATTCCCGTACCAACACCGCCGAACACGTTTACCAAAAAGTTTCACTTGCCTCCGTCATCGAACGCATCAAACAAGACCTTCGAGAAGAATTGGACGAAAAAATAGGAGTAATCATCTTGGAAAACGATGTAGAGGTCAACGCTATCCATTTTCAGTTTCAGCAGATGTTCTACAATCTGATCAGCAACTCCATCAAGTTTTCCCGCCCTGGCATACCACTTCGGATAGCGGTTTCGGCGGAGCGCGTTTCCGGCAACTCTATACCAGTCAAGCATCTGCCCCACGACAGGGACTATTGGCATATCCAAGTCCGTGACAATGGGATCGGTTTTGAGCCTGAGTACAACGAGAGGATTTTTGAGCTATTCCAGCGTCTGCATGGCAAAAGCGAATACAAGGGAACCGGCATAGGGCTATCCATTGTGAAAAAGATCGCCGAAAATCACGGAGGCAACATCAGCGCTTCAGGGCAATCCGGCCAAGGAGCAACGTTTGACATCTATCTGCCAGTGGAAAGGGTGTAGAAAGTAAATCAGCGCCAGTGATCAGCTCTTGATATTCTACCAGGCTGTTTTCAGAAAACCAAGTTTGACGCCTGCAACTCAACCTCATGCCAGTGGACTTACCGACTTAGAATGGGGCTGACGATACCCGAGCCAGGGAAAAGGCCCAATTCTTAGACTGAAAGAACCTCGGATTGTCGCTTTGGTACAAATAGCGAATTTTGGCTCTTTGATTGTAAGGTGTCAGACACAAACCAAACCAACATCAGGCATGAAGAAGCCAAGCTTTTATCTTTCCATCTCCACTCTCCTGCTAATAATGCTATCCTGCACCCCCGGAATCCCAGAGAGGGCGACAGCAGTCAGCCCCTTTGATTCCAAAAAGTACCTAGGCAAGTGGTATGAGATTGCACGCATAGACTTCAAGTTTGAGGAAAACCTCAACAATACGACTGCGGAATATTCCATGAACGACGATGGCTCCATTCAAGTCCTAAACCAAGGATATAACACCAAAAAAGATGAATGGGAGCAAGCGAAGGGCAAGGCCAAGTTTGTAGACTCAGATAGTGTAGCAAGACTGAAAGTCTCCTTCTTTGGCCCCTTCTACTCCGGTTACAACGTCATCGCTCTCGACGAGGACTACCGCTATGCTTTGGTAGCCGGGGAAAGTCTCGACTATCTTTGGATTCTGTCCAGAGACACCACCATTCCTCAGGAGGTGAAGGAAGAATACTTGCAAATTGCCAAAACCGTAGGCTATGACACCGACCGGCTTTTGTGGGTTGAGCATACCGGGCAGAAATAGTTTCCTTTCTTCGCAGTACTTGGGATTGCGATTCCAACGAAGCGGTCCTCCCCTGGAAACGCTCAATTCCAACGGGGCTCAAGCCAAGACATCTCGATTTTAATTAGCTTCGGGGAGCGATTCCAACCCATGTCCAAGCGTCCCCAAAGCCCCAAAGAAGAACTAGCCAACGCCCTTTCCCACGGGATAGGGCTGTTGGCGGCATTGGTGGCTATTCCCTTTTTGGTCTGGCAGGCAGCGGAAAAGCAGGTGGCTCAAACCTTGCTTGGCGCGGTGGTTTTTAGCGTGGGTGTAGTGATGGTGTACACATTTTCACCTCTATACCATCTGGCGAAAAACCCAAAGCTAAAAAGCAGACTACAGGTGCTGGACCATATCTCGATTTATTTCCTTATCGCGGGATCTTATACTCCGATGATGTTTGCAGTTCTCGCACCGAACAGTGCCCTTATTTTCCTAGGTCTTCTCTGGGGCTCAGTCTTGGTCGGCAGCACGCTCAAGCTATTTTTTACCGGCAGGTTCAAGGTCGTGTCAGTGGCGATCTATCTGCTTATGGGCTGGCTAGCCGTCTTCTTCTTGGACGACATCGCTGCGAAAATCAACTTCCAAACTTTGGCTTGGGTAGGAGCCGGAGGCCTTGCCTATACCGCCGGGGTATTTTTCTATGTTCAAAGCCAAAAGCTCTTTTATCACACGATCTGGCATGTTTTCGTGCTGGCGGGTACGGCCTGTCATTTTGTGGCGGTGTATAATTTGGTGGGTATTTGATCTCACGCCGTGGTGTAGGTTATCGCAAACCACTTTCCCATCTGCCTGCGTAAATAAAACACCAGCCCTAGCTAGTGCGAATAGAAGAAATTGACACAAACTTCTAAATCCACTTCTTCTCCGGAACCATTTTCCAAATCATAGTAGAAATAGGGGGCATATTGATCCACGTGAT
>CAZTJM010000173.1:0-453 GCA_964613865.1 uncultured Limnohabitans sp.
ATTCCTGGCCCAGCTTCAACGGAATCCTTGGCCCAGTGACCTCCGTTTTAGACATATGTCAAACCTAGCTTTTTTATTATCGCGAGATCGGAGGTCTTATTTATGGTTTTGATTTTCAGTTTCTATTGCCTCAACCTTAAGTATTTTGTATTCAAATTTGTTTTGGGAAGGAGCACCATTCTTTTTTGGTATCGGAAGTTTTTCTACCGTTACCTTTACTATATCATTTGCTACAATTCCGAGGGGAAGAACCTCACCTACATTTGATAGTCCAAGTGCTTTTGCGATTAGAGGTAAGTGACGAATATTGTATTTTGCGATGTTGCCGAACATTTCGACTTTCCCAACAAATCCTGATGCTAAACCCATTTTTTGGCTTAAGTCCATTTGTGTCATACCTCGTTTTTCTCTGAGTTCTTTAATGTGAAGAATTAGACGAAAATCCATCTCAGA
>CAZTJM010000173.1:463-9797 GCA_964613865.1 uncultured Limnohabitans sp.
AATCAAGAAAAAAACACCTCCATATATGGAAGTGATAAAATAAATGTCTATATTTAAAGAAGTTAAAGCATAAGCGGTGTAACAGCCGCATCGAGTATTACGATTCTCTCGTACAAAAACCGCCAGTAATGACCACGAGAGGATGTGATGTCTCGCCCTGTTCTGGATTTAAAGATTCATTTGAATATCTTTGAAAACAGTAGGGCGAGCTTTGCATCAGTCTTTAGTGGTCAACTTTCCGAAAGAAAGCGGGTTGCCTGGCGGTTTCCTGTACTAAAGCAGTAAGGCTCGCCCTATTATTCTAAGGCGATTTTTACAATAGAGTCTCGTTTTACCACTTTTCATTATGAAAACGAGCGTAGTAGACAAGTTGCTTAGAATTGCCGTTGGGGAGCTGGGGACCGGTTTTCGGTCCTTACTCTTCCATGCATTCCGCATCCTTCCGCTCCGGTATTACGGGTCACCATTCTCTCTTATCCTATTACCTTATTCCATTACCGCAGGATATCTAGGCCTCAGTGCATACGACTGGCTCTACTCCCGCAAGCCCAAGAATCCGATTTGATCGCCGGATTAGAACTTAACACTTTTTCTCCCCGATTGCCCGACTAGGATCTTGTACACTCCGGTTGGCTTACCACACCATCATCGGGGAGTGACGCACGTCATTGCGAGAAGGTCTGCTTATGGCCAAAAGACCTTATAGCGACTAAAACCGACGAAGCAATCTCACTAGTGGGAGCAGTATTCTCGTGGATTAGACTGCCGCGTCGCCCCAAAAGGCTCCTCGCACCTGTCCCGAAGGATTTCGGGAGTGACGTAAACCGATAAGCTCTTTCCACTGCAGGGAAATTTTCGCTTATCTCAAATTTAATTATTTCTAAACCTGAAGCAGACGAATCGTGAAAACGAGTTCGAGTGGGAGGAGACTGTCTATTGGAGTATCAAGTAGCTAGTATCTAGTATCAAGAGGCTAGAATCAAGAGCCAAGAACCGAGATGCTGGTATCATCAAGAAGCTAGAAATAGCCGAATGGTTATTTGTCTACCCAAGCCAATTCTTTCCTGAAAATGGCAGTGGACCGTCGTCTGTCGTCCGTTGACCAAAATCCAGCTTCAAAACCACTTCAAAGCATGGAAAAAAATATACGCATCTGCTTCCTAGTCCCGATCGCTATCGGGATATGCCTTATCGGAAGCACCTTCTCAGCGCAGAGCAAAGTTGCTGAGTCACCCGGGGCCGATCTTCTTCATAGGTTCAGCGGCCCCACCGTCTCCCCACATTCAGGAGACACCCATCGGGGCGGAGATTTCCGTCCCGATACTTTCCTCTCCATCGGCCGCTCTGACGAAGTGACTCATCCCACATCGGTCATCCCCCATCCAATGTCCAGCATCGGTCATCCGACCTCTGACACCTGTACTGAGCAGCGTCGAAGTATCGGTCATCCGACATCGGATATCGGACATCGGACATCCGGCACCTGTACTGAGCTGCGTCGAAGCATCAGTTCAGCCCACGAAATCGACGGCGGTCCGATAGTTATTGGGCCATGGTCGGTAAGCGGACTACGTCATTGCGAGAAAAGTCCCTCGACGGTAGGAGAGGGTCTTGACGAAGCAATCTCCTCAGAGGAAGCAGTTTTCCCTTCAATGAGACTGCCGCGTCGCCCTTTAGGGGCTCCTCGCAGTGACGTACACGACACGGCTGTGGTCGGTGAGCTGGGTCGAACCGTGGTCAGTGAGCTGAGTCGAACCGTTGACCGTGGACCTAATCTTCCGTCTCCGGTCTCCCGTCTTCTGCCTCCTAATGACAGACAAAACATCCCAGAAACGTCCGACACTGAAAGTCTTGATTCTTTCTTCTCGGGTCTTGAATCTTCCGGCAGTTTAGTTGATAACTCTACATCCCAAGATCGGGAGGGAGAGATCCCTTCCGCCAGTGGGGAAGTTCTGATCTACGGGGAGCTCATCAATCCCGATTCCCTAAGTCCGCTTAACTTGGACTTCAGCGAGGTTTTTTTGTCCCAGGGCATGGCGCTCAGTGACAGCTCCTTCCAAATCCACCTCCAACGAGGGACCTTTTTTGACGGCGTGCTAGACCCCCGGGCCCAAAAGTTCCAGGCGCGTATTCCGGTAGGGCAGGGGCCCGTCCTGCTTTCCCTCACCCTCGGCCAGCGCAACCTGATGCAGGACTATTTGGCTTATGCCGGCGACAGTATCAAGATAGGCATCGACCTGCAGGATTATACCTTGGTTTTTGCCGGGCCTCAGGCTAGTTGGTTTGAGGCACAATATGCCGCCAAGCGGGCGCAGGCCTCTGCAAGGTTTGGTGAGGCCCGCATGGTGCTGGAGGATGACCGCGAGGGCCTCCTTGCCCAAGCCGACAACCGGGCACAGATGCTCGCACAGGATACCGTGTTCGGGGCTAGGATTGCCATCCATGAGTTTGGGCGCGACGGCCTAGACTTGGAAAGGGAGATTCTACTGGATACCTCCCGGCGGGCAATACCAGGCTGGACGGCTCTTCGATCCTATAAGGGGCGGATTCCGGAGGATCGTCTTGATTTTCTTGAATCCCAGCTCTTGGGAGCGCACTACGCAAGACATCTGGCTACGCTAAGAAAGTACCACTACGGCATGCCTCTGGCTCTGGGTGACAGTGTATCGGCACTGAGGGCTAAATCCCTCTTCCCGGAAATCCTTGCCAAGCTGGATGCCGACCTCTCGGCGGCCATGACCCAGGGGCTGAGTCCCGGCGCCCTGGACTTGGCCCGGGAATGGAGCGCCACTTGGCGGCAGTTAGCCGATACTAGCCTGGAAGAGGCCATCATCCAAAAATATCCCAGTCCTGTTCGTGAGCGGCTCCTGCTTTCTTCTTTGCGGAGAAGCCTGCGACTCGGTGGCATCACCGTAGAGGAATGGGATTTCTTTGCCGAAGTGCTGGGTAATACTGAGCTGGCATCTGCCTTTGAGTCCCTTATGGACACCTTTCGTCCCGGCATGCCCCTCGCACCTGCCAAGTTCCGAGGGCTGGGAGGTGAACTGCTATCACTAGCAGACTTCAGGGGTAAGCCGACACTACTCTATTTCTATTTCTCCACCTGTGTGCACAGCGGCAACTATTTCCGCAACTACCTCTGGCCTATTTATCAGGAAATCGGAGAGGAGGCGGGGCTTCAACTCGTTGCCGTCTCCGTGGATCGCGATCCCGAGCTCTGGAGAAGTGAGATCCCCAACTACTCCAGCCCGGAGATCCTCAACCTGAATCTGCCGGAAGACCATGCAGAGGCTTGGCTCAACCGCTACCAGATTACCGCCTACCCGCGCACCATGCTGCTCGACCCGGAGGGAAAGGTCCTTTCCCATTCCCTCAGCGGCACCGACTACGAAGACTATAAGTCCCGAATCCTTTTCCTGCTACACCAAGACCAGCCTATCAGCCCATTGTCCCATCCCTAAACCCATTTCAAACTATGAGAAAGATTCTACTCCTTGGCCTCGCCATTTTCCTCTTGGGAGGACTGCGGGCCCAACAGACCCCAATCCATCCGGTGAGAGGAAGCGTCACCCAATCCGGCGACGGGACCCCGCTTCCGGGTGTCAACGTGGTGCTCAAGGGAAGCACCCTCGGTACCGTCACTGACACGGAAGGGGACTTTATGCTAGGCCTTCCTGCCGGAGACCATGTTCTCCGCTTCAGTTTCATCGGATTGCTCACCAAAGAATTGCAAGTCTCTGTCCCCCTGTCGGGAGAACTGACTGTCAGCATGGAGGAGGACAGCCGGACCCTTGCCGAAGTGACGGTGGTATCCACGGGATTTCAGGAATTGCCCGCCGAGCGCGCCACGGGCTCCTTTTTCCAAGCGGATGAAAAGCTGCTCAACCGACGTGTGAGCACCAACGTCCTCGACAGGCTGGAGGATATTTCCCCGGGCTTGATCTTCAACAGGGACCGGACGGACTTGGACCCAGGCGAAAGCATCAGCATCCGTGGCAACGCAACGCTGATGGGGGACCGCCGCCCCTTGGTCGTCGTGGACGGCATGATCTACGACGGGCCGATAGACAATCTCAACCCCAACGACGTGGAAAGCATCACCGTGCTTCGGGATGCCGCCGCCGCTTCCATCTGGGGTGCACGCGCTGGGAATGGCGTCATCGTCATCCAATCCAAAAATGGGGAGTTTGCCCAGCCCATGAAGCTGACGCTCAACTCCAATATCACCTCGGGTCAAGCCTTCGACCCCTTTTACCTGCCGCAGATGGACATCTCTGCCTTTGTGGACGTGGAGCAGCGCCTGTTTGAGGAGGGATATTACGAATACCTCTACGACAGCTACGACCAGCGTGCCGTTTCCCCGGTGGTCGAAGACCTCTACGCCCATCGAGCGGGAGATCTTAGCGATCCCCAGCTGCAGGCCCGGCTACAGGCCTACCGCACCAGTGACGTACGCCGCGATCTGGCGGAATACCTCTACCGACCGAGTCTCAGCCAACAATACTCCCTTGGCCTCTCGGGAGGAAGCAAAGCCTATTCCTACCTGGTTTCCCTCGGCTATGATGCCAACCGGGAAAGTGCCAGGGAGAAGACCCGAAACCGCATCACGCTCAACACCCGTCAGAACTGGGCCTTTTGGAAAGAACGGGCCGATCTGGAGCTTGGAACCTACCTGATTGCAAATGATGGCCGTGACGGATTTCCCGAAACTGGCTCGCTCAATCCATACGATTTGCTGGCAGACGGGGAAGGGAATGTACTGTCCGTAATCCGCGACTACAATCCACGTTTCAAGGAACGCTCCATGGCCAACGGCGCACTTGACTGGAACTATTTCCCGCTGGACGAAGTCGGCCTTTCCCCTTTGGTGAGAAAGGACAGGGAGGCAAGGGTCAACCTGAGAATAGCGCTTAAGCTCACGGAAGACTTTTCCTTTTCCAGTAGCTACCAGTTTTGGCTGCAGAATGGCTTTCAGGAAAAGGTCAACAGCTTGGAGACCTACCGGGCAAGGAACCTGATCAACTTATATTCCCAGCTCTCCGAAGAGGCAAGTCCCGTCTACGGCATCCCACCCGGAGGATATAGGGACTATACGGACTTCCGAGGCTTTAGTCATACCTGGAGAAATCAGCTCAACTTTCACAAAAAGTATGGGAGGCACGAATGGAACGCCCTAGCTGGCTTTGAACTGAGGGATTTCCAGACCAAGGCCAACCAAAACCGCTCCTACGGTTTTGACTCCGATACCGGTATCTCGCAGGCCGTGGATTACATCAGTTTCTTCCCGCAGCTCAATACCGGTTGGGGAGCACAGGTGCCCTATGTACAGACAGCCTCCGGGAACATAGACCGATTTGTCTCCATCTTTGCCAATATGGGCTACACCTTCGATGAAAGGTTTTTGGTCACCGGATCGCTCCGCTCCGACGCATCCAACCTGTACGGGGTGGACACCAACCAAAAGCGGGTACCCCTCTGGTCTGCCGGACTGGGCTGGATCATGTCACAGGAAAGCTGGCTAAAGGCTTCCTGGGTTGACTTTCTCAAGATAAAGGCCAGCCTAGGCTACAACGGCAACACCAACCCAGCAGGTACGGCCTATACCACGGGAACGCTCTTCGGCTCCAATACCAACCCTTGGGTGGGGCAGCCATGGATGTCTCTGCTCAACCCACCGAATCCCCAGCTCCGTTGGGAGAAGATCCGCATTGCCAACTTGGGCGTGGAGTGGGAGTTCTTCAGCGGAAGGCTGACAGGTTCCCTGGAAGGCTACCGAAAGGAAGGGGAAGACCTCTACGGCATGCAGCCCTATTTTCCCTCTTCGGGCAACCACAGTGTGAGCCGCAACTATGCCAATACGCTGACCCATGGCTTTGACCTGAGCCTCACCGGCGAAGTTATTTCGGGGCCGCTGCGGTGGTCCGCATTCTGGTTCCATTCCATGGTCAAGGAGAAGGTCACCCACTACGCCAATATGCCCAGGCCCCAAAACGTCGCTTCCTATTCCTCCGGTAGGTCCGGCGTGCTGCCCGAGCCAGTCGAGGGCTATCCCCTTTATTCCATTTTCAGCTATCCCTTTGCCGGGCTGGATCCGCAGGACGGAAGTCCAAGAGGATACCTGGACGGGGAACCCAGCACAGACTATGCGTCAATTCTCAACCAGACGTCCGTAGAAGGTCTGGAGTTCCACGGTTCCGCCATCCCTACGCATTTTGGAGCTTTGCGAAACCAGCTGATCTGGAAAGGTTGGGAATTTTCGGCAAACATCGCCTATCGCTTGGGGTACTGGTTTAGGCGTGAGTCGGTGAACTATACCTCGCTCAACAGGGGCAACATCACTCATGCCGACTATGCGCATCGCTGGCAGCAGCCCGGCGATGAAATGACTACCGACATTCCGTCTGATCCGCTGATTGTCAATGAGACCCGAACAGCCTTTGAACTGGTCAATGCCAGCCGGGTGAGGAGGGGAGACCATGTTCGGTTTCAGGATATTCAGCTGGCCTATACATTCGGAAAGGCCGGTCATAGCCGCCTCCCGGTAGAATCCCTGCGGATCTATGGCTATGCGAACAATTTGGGCATTCTCTGGAAATCCGCCAAGGACGTAGCCGATCCCGATTTTCGAAACATACAAGCCCTGACTTCCTATTCCTTGGGCATCAATATTCAGTTTTAACCCTTTCGGAGAGGGTAAAAGAAAGCCTGGAATAAAAAGTCAAGCTTTCTTCATAAGGTAAGTGGGATATAAACCCATGATCCGGGCTTTCCGGTGGCTGGTTACCACCACCCTCTCCGAAACCAATGACATACTCAACATGAAAAAAAAGATTATGATAATTCTGCTGCTCGGCACGGGATACCTGTCGTCAGCTTGTGACGATTTTCTGGACGCCAAGCCCGAGCTTTCCCTTGCCATTCCCGAAGAGCTCTCCGAGTTTCAGGCTATCCTTGATGCCGAACCCAGGCAGATGAACTATGCACCCAAGATTCCGCTGATCTCTTCCGACGAAATGCTCTTGGGGGACGCGGCCCTCGCCAGAATGCAGCATGAGGATATCTGTGCATATCGCTGGGAAGGGGACTTCTATGCGATCGACGACTATGGGGTAGACTGGACCTACGGATATCAGCCCATCTATTATGCGAATGTGGTGCTGGAGGGACTTTCGGACTTTGATCCATTGAATGAAGCGGAACGAAAAAAGGTCTTGGAATTGGAAGCAGCCGCGAGATTTTACCGCGCCTGGAGTCACTTTCAGTTGCTGCAGGTTTATGCCCCACCCTATGACCCAGATGATTCAAACCAGCCGGGTATTCCTATGCGACCCTCCGCTGACATCAATTTGGCTACGGGGATAGCCAACCAAATCGAGGTATATCACTTTATTTTGGAAGACCTAGACCTCGCATATGAAGCGCTTCCCGAGATTGCTGACCTTAAGACTCGTCCTTCCAAATGGGCAGTGGAGGCCTTTAGAAGCCGGATTTATCTTCAGATGCAGGACTACCCCGCTGCCCTGGAGGCGGGCAACCGCGCACTGGCAATCAGCGATGTCTTGATGGATTTCCGAAGCCTGAGCCCTGAAGGAGCCTATTATTTTCCCCGCTTCAATCCCGAGGTGATCTTCCATGCCAACCAGGCGACGACAGGATACACCTTTTATCGGGAGCAATGGGTGGACCCCGCACTGTATAGTCTGTATGATTCGGCGGATTTGAGGAAAACGGTCTTATTCCGGCAGAGCAGGGTAGTAGGTCGTTACAATTTTGTTTCCCGTTATTCCGGGGATTTTCAGGACTGGGGAGGTTTGGCAGTGGACGAGGTGCTACTGAACCGGGCGGAAGCGGCTGCAAGGACAGGCAGGGAAGAGTTGGCGCTGTCCGACCTCAACTACCTGCTTGAAAGAAGATATATGTCGGGATTCTTGCCTTTGGCATTGGAAGGAAAGGAACTGCTTTCTCGAATTTTGGAAGAACGAAGAAAGGAGCTCGTTTTTAGGGGGATTCGTTGGATGGATTTGAGGCGATTAAACCAGGATCCAGACTTTGCGATTACAATCAACCGGACGATAGCAGGGAAGGAGTATAAGTTGCTTCCTGGAGGTGCTGGATACACGACCCCGATACCGGACCGGGAAATCAAAAACAATCCGGCGTTTAAATAAAAAAGGCGGGAAGAACCTCTTCCCGCCCCATGGACTAATCCATGTTGTTCACAAATATCCCAGATTTCACCGGGGGTGCGCTCTGGTTTGGCGCCTCACGGGTACACACTACCGTACTTGTGTTGCACTGGTAGGTATCTGGCCCTGGCGTAAGGCCGGTAACGTCGATCCAGTTTTGCCCATCATATCCGTGTTCGGATGTCTGGGCAGGGGAGAATCCAAAAGCAAGTCCTGCCGCCAGCACCATGGCCAACGCGGGCAGGAATTTTAGAGTTTTATTCATCGTATTGCCCTGTTTTTTAACCCATCAAAAACAGGAAAACCGTTTTCGCTTCATTGCCTACTCTGTCCAGGGTTTTCGGCATCGCCCTACAGGGAATTTCACCAGCACTGACCCGCCTCGAGCTAGGATCATTTCGAGGGATGAACTTCCCAATGACATTTTTTGCAGCCTCAGCCTTAACACCTAAAGGGGCTGCGGAGCGGGAGCCGGACCAGCAGCAGCACTGGCCCGCCCCGCTTCTTTTTTTTTGATATTTTCACTAAGAACCTATTGATGTATTGCCTGCTATTAGTTATATTTCTATATGAGAAGTTGAGAATCTCCCTTAAAGCCCTATCACCTCAGGCCCAAGAATCCCTCTTGGGCCTTTTTTTTCATATCGAGGATAGTGTCTCCACAGACCACTGAACCTCTTGGCGTCACCGCTCCGTCCTCCGTTAGCCCCGTTGTTCGAAATTTGGAATGTCGAACCGCCTATCGTAGGATTTTCAATCCGTCGATGCTTTGTTCTCCGTCCTCCGGCATTGAGTTCGTTGCGGTTGCCATGTTTCCTGCGCCGGAGGCAATGGATTAGGTTTGTCTGATGCCAGGGGTTCCGCTGCTCTACACCCCTGGCTACAAAGCTGTCGCTCCTACGGAGCTGTTTCCAGTTGTCCTGCTTCACCCACGATTTTTAGCGGGACCATTCTGGGGTCACGACTTCAAACCCCAGCCTTTGGCAGACACAAATCACTATTCGGATAGGCGCGCGGGCCGACGCAAAAGCGGCCGGCGTTCGGCCATGTGCGGCGGAAGCTTTTTTGCGTCTTGACCTTTTGGTCCTTTTGGATCAAGTGACCGGCATTTTAAAAAATGACACGACTAGAGGAAACATACGTTTTAC
>CAZTJM010000174.1:0-8437 GCA_964613865.1 uncultured Limnohabitans sp.
AGGCTTCGGGAGCTTCTTTCTGCTGGAAGTCGCCCGCGATGATATTGGCCAGGTTGAAGAGAGCGATCGGGTTGGCACCGCCAGCTCGCTGGGTACTGACAGCCAACTCGTTCAGGTCGGCGATCAGCCGTTGCTGTCCCCCGGCCGCCATAAAGCTCCCCGCGTTGGCCTTCTGGTTCTTGTCCTCTAGGTATTTGCCATGCACCTGCAGCTTCAGGCTGTCTCCCCTATAGATTTCCTGTGTACGGCCGGGACCCACCATACGTCCCTTGTTGGCATTCAGCCAGGCCACTTTGTTTCCTCCTGTGGTCACGTTGTGCTCCGGCTCGGTCTGGCGGGAAGCCATCACCTGGGTGAACTCCTCCTCTTCCGTTTCGGCGTTTTCGGTCTCCATCGTGGCCAGGTAGACCTGTGTGGACGGATTTCTCAATACCTGCCGCACGTTCCCCAGGTGATCTTTGAGATAGTATTCATATTGGTAGGTGCCCAGTTCAATGGCTACTCTTCCCTCCTCATGGGTCAGATAATCCAAAGCGCCATTTTGATAGACAAATTCGCCTATGTAATCCTGAGTCTTGGTCAGGGCACCGGAGGTATTGTATACTTTCTGCGTCAGTTTATTCCCTTCAGCGTCGTAAGAGAAGACAATGTAAGCATTTGTGCTGAATGTAACCCTGGCTGGAAGATTTAGGTGGTTGTAAGTGATTGACTGGATCTTCTTGTCGAGGTTGGCGCTCAGGTTGCCATTGGCATCGTATCCGTAGGAAGCTGTGTGTTCGTCTTTGAAGTCTTTCGAAGTATAGCTCGCCGCCTGATCACCGTCCGCCACCTGGTTGAGCCGGTTGCTGCTGGTCTGGTAGGTGTAGGTCAGGTTGTCGACCACCCCGTAGGTGGATGCCGTACGCTGGTTTTGGCGCACCAGTTTGGTTAAGTTTCCGTTCCCGTCATACACCATCCCGTTTACTGTAAACCAGTTGGACTCACTCGTTGCCGAGTAGGTGCCCGCGGTGATCCTGTTTGCTTTGTCGTAGGCATAATTGTAAGTTCTGGTCTTACCCGAGCCCGTGTAGCCACTCCAGTCGACCCGGGAGATATTGCCGTTCCAGTTATTGGATGTGGCCCCGGTCTGGTAGTGGTTGGTCTGCTTGTAGGCATACGTCAAATTGCTCCCGATCGTCTTCAGCCAACCCCGGATATTGTATGCGTATTTCTGCAGTGTATCGCTGCTAATCTCAGGGAAAGTCTTGGACTTGAGCTGCCCCAAGTCGTTATACACGTTTTTGGCAATGGTTTTGGCTGTCTGGGTGCCTATTTTATGGGTTACCGTCGCCAGCTGTCCGGCTACGTTGTAGCCGTAGGTTCTCAACACCTCCTGCCCCACCGCACTGCTGTTGGCTATCAATGTCTGTTTGGGCTGGCCCTCGAAGTTATACTCCGTCGAAGTCCTCACATAGCCCCCGTAGAGCTGCTGGGCAAGTGTCTGGATCACTCGACCTTGCTTGTCATAATAAATGGCGGTTGTGAAAAATTGTCCCGTGTCCAGGTTCTTCACTTTCTTTCCGGTCTGAAGGCCGTGAGTTCTGGTACTGGCCTGGGCATCAAATCCCGGGTAGGTTGCAGACGGCGGAACCACGTAAGAAAACCCGGTCAACAACTGATACGAATCATAGTAGTTCACCGTCAGGATCTCGCCCTCGTCCGTGGGCCATGCTCCAGCTGCACCAGATGTTGCTGTCCCTATCCGGGCCGTGAATGCGCGATCCCCGTTGGCGCTAAAGGTGAAGCCGTTTTGCAAGGTTATGCTAGTAGAGGCGACGTATTCGCCGTACCCGTCATATTTGGCCGAGGTGATTGTAGACCCGGTCTTCACATTCGCCGTGTTGCCGTTGACCGCCGCGTCGTTGCTGGCGGCGGCGTCCAATGTCGTCTGAAGGGATGCCCTCGTGTCTGTGGTACCGACTGAGGTTATCCCGGTCATCACCACCCGGCCCAAAGCATCGTATTTGGTATACAACCATCTTTTTGGATTCGATGCAGCCATGTTTGCGTCTTGCACTCCTACCAATCTATCCTGCTTGTCGTACAGCATCGATTCCAATCCCTTTCCCGGAACCCGCTTCTCGGACATTCTGCCGCGGCTGTCGTAGGTGTAGCGGAAATAAAGCCCGTCTGCCCTTGTGGTGTTGGTGACTGAGGTGCTTGTCCAGCTGGGTGCGATCTCCTCCACTGCCTTGGGAGGGATCACCACACGCAGATGACCTAGATCGTCGTACACGTAGTAGGTGCACAGCCAGCCCATGTGCCCCTTATATGTGTCCAAGGCTGTATTCTGAACCTTTTTCAGGATTATCCTTCCCAGCTTATCCGTGTATTGTACGGTAACCTTGTTATCCTCGTCATGCGTGGATTCCACCCAGAGGCTGTTAGCAGGATAAAGGGGGCCAGGTACAGGAAGCCCCGAGGCGTTGACCGTCAGCACCATTACACTGTCTCCAGTAGTACCGATCTGGTTGGCCCTTCTCGCAAATTTCACTTCCTTGCCGGTTGTCATTCTCCAAGCTGCACCGGGTGCAGACTGCTTGTCAACCCGGTTCAACGGCGACTGCTCAAACTGCTTCTCCGAGTAACCGTAAGTATCACCATAGATGGGACTTGTACGTGCCATTTGGTCTGCAATCCCAGAAGTCCTAAACCTTCCGTCTTGGGTGCCGCCCGTCTCAAAATAGGGCAGATACTCCTTCGTCTGCCTTCCGTACGCGTCATATTCGATCGGAGTGATCAAGTCCAGCTCGTTAGATGTCCCCTGCTTCTGCACCGTCTGCTTTGGACGGCCCAAACCGTCTAGGTAGGTGAAACTTTTGTAGGAGACCGAGTTGTTCCCCGAAGTCACCGCCGAGGGCGTCGTATTCGCTGTACGGGCACGGTAGCTCCTAACGTAGTTCTCGGTGGTCTGACTAAAGCCCGTCCGCAAAACGCCGAGAAGTAAAAACAGGCCGATGTATAGTCTAGTTCGTCTCATTTTCTTTATGCTTAGTTACCCGTGGAGTAGTTGTATTCGTGGTGCTCCAGGATGTACCCGTCCTCGTCTTTGACCGTCATCAAACGGCCCATTCCATCGTATTCGTAGCTCACCGTGTAATTCCTCGGATCGGTCTGGCTGCCGATTCCCAGCTGGGGCTTATAGGTAAAAGTGGTCATCAGCGCATCTGACGGATGTAGCCGCAGCTCATCCACGATGATGTTGCTTCCGGATATCGACAGGCTGCTTGTAGTAACGGTCTTCTCCACGAGAGTCCAGGCGGTTGAAACTGCAAAGCCCTGTCCTGCAACCGTGACCGTTCCCGAACCGCTAGTGGTTCTTGCCCAAAATGTAACTTTGAAAGGATCGGAGGCCGATGCGGTAATTCCCGATTTACTGATCGATCCGGTACTGAGATTGTAGGATTTTTTCCCAGTGCGGTAATAAGTTGAAATTGGTGTCCCGCTATAGGTCCACCCCCCCTTTTCGGAAGTCTCAAACGACGTATGGGCTATCTCGGTGTTCAGCGCATTCTCTACCTTCGCAATAGGCAATCCACTCTTATAAGCCCAGAGGTAGCTGATCATCGTCCCTCCTTCCATCGACAATAATACCGGCTTGCCTGTAGTGGCGTAAGCATGGTAAGCAACCCTGTTTTCGACATTGTTGGAAAGCACGGAAGATTTAATCTTTTCAGGTAGGACGAGATAGCCGCCCCACTCTTTGTAAGCCGTACGCTGCGTTGCCGTTTTAGTGGCATCCACCCAATTTTCAACCTGCACAGGTTCAGAAATCCTGTGCTGATTGATTTTTTTCAGCTTTTCCAATGCGGTATACTCCGGGCTACTCAGGCCCCCCCCCGATAGAAAAGTGCTTCCTGTTACGTCATCTGGATAATAGGTCTTCACCTTGTTCACCTTGCCGTCGCTACCCGTTGTCTCCGATAGGGTAACCAAGAGGTGGTACGGGTTCTCATAGCTATAATTCGTGATGGTCTGCACAGGCAAGGCGGCCCCGGAAGGATCTGAGATGTTAGTTTCTTTTTTCTGGGTTAGCCGATAGGCTTTGCTCTTGTATTGGTACTGTCCGGAACGGATAAATCGGGGCTCGTCCCCCCCTTCTCCGGGCAAATACTGCACTGATAAGCCCATATCAACAAACCGTTGGACTTCCTTGACCATCAAAGCATTGATCGTATTGGTATACTTTACCGAATAGGCATACTCCACCCTGTTTACCGGCTCGTACACCGACCCATTCTTTCTGTAGTGGGTTTCCTCAATCAAATTGGAAACACCCGATACCGGGACCATCTGCCCGTAGTTTGAGCTGTTGATAAAAAGAGAATTCCCCGTACCTAGATCGTCAGTGATGCTATTGTAGACATATTTAGACTTGAAAAGCTGGCTTGTGTTCGTTCCCGTGTACTTGTTCACTTCGGTATATACCCACGGCAGGCCGTTGTAGTTGACCGCCGAATAGACGTCGACACCCAGATACCTCCGCTGCCATGCCGAAATCCATCCATAGGTAAACAGACCAGAAAGTCGAAATGACTCTATCGTATAGTCGTCGTAATTCTTGAAGAACAGGGACTCGTCAAAGAACTTGACGGCCAATCCGTTTTGGCCCACGCCGTATTTATATTCCTCCAGTCCGGAAAGCACCCCAGTCTTGTCGTAGCTCGCGATCTTTTTGATCCGCAGCCCACCACCATATACGGTGGAACCCGAGGAACTGGTGTATGCATGGGGCTCATACTCGAAAGTCGTGTAGCCTTTGGTTGGGTAGGTGACCCGCTTGAGGATGGCCATTTGCATTTTAGTGGTATCCGAGGACCTGTTGGCTGAACCCACGTTCCATACGTAGGAATTGTCAGGCGTGCTCTGAGGCGTGTAAGCCACTTCCTTGATCAAGTTGGCCACGGATGCAATACTTCCCGTCGTGACCGAAGTGGGCGGGATCAGGCTGTTGTTTGATTTCCCATTGAAAAGCCCCCAATAATCCTGTGCAAAGGAGCCGATTTTGGGAATGGGAATAGTGGTGTTGTAATCAAAAGTATAGGTCTTCAAACTGGTGGGCTGGTCTACCGAAACTTCCGAAAACCCCGTAAGCTTCATCCGCTTGATGTAATAGTTCGGCAGTCCCGTGCCGTCAAAAGAGGCAGTGAAGTAATCGTGGTTGAAAACAAACTTCTTGACAAGTACTCCATCTCCGTCATACACCAGTATTTCATCCAGACTCTTGGCATCCGAGACGTTCCTGTCAAGGCGGGTCGTGTTATAGTTGAACACGACCTGCCCGTTCCTGTAGGTAATCCTCTTGACGAATTTCTCCTGTTGGGCAATGGTGGAAGTCGAGGTCTGCTCCATAAAGGAACCCCTCTTTGCTACCACTTCATTATTCCCATTGACCGAGAATTCCCCGCCTATCGTATGGCTTGAAGAACTCTGGTTTTTGGAATAAACCCGGGACTCGTACTCGAACTTGACCGTATCCTGCTTGGTATGGGAAATGATTTCTTTGACGTACAAGTCCGTGATATAATGCGACCTAGGACTAGAATTATCGTCAATCAATATCTTGTTGTATTCGGAAAACACGTAGGTCGTGCCTTTCTCATCCACCAAATTGAAAAAGAAGTTTCCTGTGGGGTTGCCAAGGGAAATCTTGATCGGTTCGTAGGGAAAGGTGAAGAACGTCCGGTCCGGGGCATAAATGAACTGCCCTGACTTACCCGGAATGTTATAATTGAAAATGTCGGGCCGTGTATCCCTGCCGGCGCCGTCCGCTATGGCCTTCAACTCATAGTAGTTTTGGGACTTGGTTTGTCCTGTACCCGTTAGCTGTTTATTCATAAAGGTATTCAGGTCCATTGGGACCATGTTGAAGTTCCCCTCAGTGGTCTCGTCGGGGGTGCCTAAAACATTTCTATGGATCACCATCGGGCCGCTGATGCTCCAGCCCAAACCCACCTCCGTGGACTCCTGGTTGACTTTGATACCACTGGCATGGTAGGACAGGGAAAAAGGAATCGAAATCTCCGCGGCCTCGACAGTGAAAAGGGGAAAGCTAATGTTGGGAATGCCCGAATTCATCGAAACAGGATAGGTTCCGTATTTGCCAAGCTCGGCAACTGTCGGAGTTGGGGAGATGATTTCGGGAAGCTTCGGAAGTTGCATCTCGCTTTGCATGAGCTCCTGATCCAACTCCTCAGGCAATTTCAGCGGAGGGACAGTGTCGTTGACACCTTCCCCGGCGTTCTTGGGTGGTGGGATGGTATCTTGGGCAGTCACCTTCGATAAAATCATTACTGCGCATACCGACAGGAAAAACATCCTGAATATTTTGTTTGTTTTCAAAACCATCTTTATTGTGTTTGGATAGCGGAATTCTTTTTCCTGTCTTTATTGGCTATTTTATGGTTTGTTAATTTGGACATACCACCCCTCACTTGATGTGGAAAAAGTCCTGCTCCGCAGTATTAATTCGCTGTTTGTCCAGGATTTTTTAGCCTTTCGATTTCTTTCCGGAGCTCGATCACATACAGTGTCAGCTCCTCTATCTTCTCCAGCATCTTGTTGTCCATTTCTCCTACTTCCCAACCTTCTTCGACCAAGGTTTTTGCGGATGGAATGTTTGGGAGGTGCTTTTTTTCGAGAATGTACCGTTCAACCTCTTCCAAAGGCATCAAGGGATAGTCTTTTTCAAAAACATAGTCAGCCGGTACGGAAACCTGAACTTTGACCTCCTTGGCGATCACCTCCCCGTCCACCGACAACCGTGAAGTATAAGCAGTCCCATTCCAAAACCTGCGCAGGGACATCGCCTGTTGATAGGTTGTTCCGGTTTGGGAAAACCCTACGGCCGTGAGAAAATTCATACCCAACAGGTTACTCTGCTCCGGAGAGTTAAACCCCTCTATCCTTCCGGCATCGTTCCCCCCTTTGTACACCTCCAGATAGGTGGACTTCACCTTTTCGGAGGATGTGACATTCTTAGCGATAAAATCCATATCCGTCCTGTTCAGATTGCCGGAATGCCAGATCTTGAACCAACTGCTCCAGCCAAAGACATGTCGTCTCAAGTAAAAATTGTCGGTACCATGCGCGTTGGTCATCTGCCACCGGTAATTGACATCCAACTCAGACTGCAGCCCGATATGATGGGCTCCCGGCTGGGGGGTATTGACTGCGCCAGGCCCTACAGCGATATTGAATCCGCTGCCACTGATATGGTTTAGGTCTTGGGAAAATATGCTGCCATAAACAAATAGCAGACACACGAAGAGAGTAGGACGAAAAAGAGACTTCATTTTTCTACATTGACTATTACTGATTCTTCTCCTCCAGAGCCTTAATCCTCTTGTCCTGATCTATGATATAGAGGGTGAGCTCCTCCACTTTTTCCAGGAGCTTTTTGTTCATCTCCAATAGGTTTACCCCGCTCTCGATCACTTCCTTCTCCGAAGGAATATTCGGGAGATGGCCGTTTTCCTGCGTGAAACGCTCCACTTCGGAAAGGGATCTTAAATCATAGCCAGGGTCAAACACATAGTCCGCCCATCCTGACGTCGTGACGTTCACTTCTTCTGTCTTTATCTTCCCTTTTACTTCCAGCTTATTCGTAGGATTTGTTACTCCGATGCCAACATTGCCATTTGGCGAGATTCTCATTCGTTCGATAAATGAGCCTGACTCATTTGTCACAAACCTCATGTTATAACCATGAGACGACATGACTAAAGCATCTTTACCGGCAACAACTAACCCTGCAGAATTGGAAAAACCTTCGGCATTACTTCCGTAGTCTACAATGTCTACCGTAGTGTTCGAAAACTGAAATCTGGATCGTTGTCCTGATGCGGCGTAAACGTGGAAGGGATGTAATGGATTTACCAGCCCAATACCGACGTACCCACCATTTGATTGGAGAATCAGGCTATTGGCGGAATTCATTCCCAAATAGCCCTTACCTCCGGTTGCTTTAAAATGTAAATACTGATTATTAACTGCGTCAAAGGCATATACATTAGAAAAAAAGTATCCCTCTGTCCTGAACGCCCAAGTTCCCAAGACATCGAGCTTGTATGCAGGTGTCGAAGTACCAATCCCAACATTTCCGCTTGCTGGAAACGTATTGTTCTGAGCCAAGAGCCCTACATTGACCATCAACAGACAATATAGTGCAGCAACTATTTTGACAATATTCATATCAATTGTTTTGACTGGCTTTCAGTTGTTCAATCTCCTTTTTCATTTCTATAATGTATAGGGTCAACTCCTCCACTTTCTCTAGCAGCTTCACATTCATCTCCAATAAGTTCACCCCATTGTCAAGGACTTCCTTCTCGGACGGAACATTCGGTAGGTGGCCATTCTCTCGGATGAACTGCTCCACTTCTTTCAGCGGCCTCAG
>CAZTJM010000174.1:8537-9637 GCA_964613865.1 uncultured Limnohabitans sp.
GTCTGTCCTGTAACTGTTTGACTGGTTCCAATGAATGCCAAGAAAAGGAAACGGAAGAGTAGATTTTTTTTCATCTTATTTTAATCAAATTGATAGCTCTATTTTTTTGAAGTAGCTGTCGCCAAAGGGGTTTCTTTTTATTTCCCCAATTGTTATTTCCCTCCATCCGACTTCAATCGAGCTACCTCCTTTTCCAGTTCTCCAATTCTATCCTGCTGTTGAACCAGATAAATCGTAAGCTCTTCCACTTTCTCCAAAAGCTTTACGGTCATTTCCGAAAGATTTACCCCCTTTTCCAAGACTTCCCGCTCATCCGGGATATTTGGCAAGTGTTTGTTTTTCTCATAAAAGTCCCGAACCTCCGACAGCGGTCTCAATTTATACCCCTCCGAAAAAACATAGTCCGCCCAGCCAGACGTGGTCACGTTAACCTCCATTGCCTTTATTTTGCCATTTACCGACAATCTTTCTGAGGGATTTATTGTCCCCACACCCAAATACCCGTTGACAATCACTTTGCCCGGTTGTGGGGGCGTAGGATTTGTGTTATGCTGGAAAATTTCAATAGCCGCATCACCTTGGTGTCCATAGTCCGTCCCTATCCTCATATGTGAGGTTCCGAGTGTGTTTCCATACGCCCACAGGTAGAAGGGATTTCCCCCTCCGTTATTGGGTACGACAACTGCCTGGGCGATCCCATCCAATGGTCCCGCTAACCAAAGGCAAATCGAAAACAACAAAACCTGTTTTGTTTTTCTCAGCTTATCTACTATCATATTCATCTGCATCTATGGAATCTGGATTGGCAGCTTGTAATCTCCGCCATACTCGCCTATTTTGCTTTTATCCAGCTTTGATTTGGTATACTCTTCGATCAGTCCAGCACCCTCGCGTTTCGCGCCTTTGAAACCTGTCAGTTCAAAGCCGATCTTCAGCTGAAAAGGCGAATCAGACAAACTTTTGGTTTCCTTATAGGTGGGATCCCAAGTTGTGAACACCAGTGACTGTATCCTCTTGCCAATAGGTATTACACGCCCGACACCGAGTCCAGCAGACCAATTACTGCCTTCAAAATCCTGTTCTGCAATTCCGCTTGGGTA
>CAZTJM010000175.1:0-9586 GCA_964613865.1 uncultured Limnohabitans sp.
CGCAATTGTTAAAATGTTAATTAAAATGTCGTTACCGTCAAAAAGAACCGTTACTCTTTGACCAAAACTAAGAAGTCCAAGAGGTTTTTTCACAGTTAGTATTTTTGTCCCCGTTGCATTAACATTTATTCTTTCAAAGTCTCTTTTTAAAAGCCTTGTAATTATAATTCTGTTAGTCTCGGAGTCCAGTCCCGTCACCCGTCTGAGTCTAAAAATTATGAATATTCCATAAAGTCCAATTAGTCCAAATGAAATAAATAGGAAGTAAAAGAAAGTTGATAGCTCAAAGAATGTCCCGGCAATTATTTCATCAGCTGAATTCTTAAGCGGAAAAATTACTAGTAGTAATGTAAAGAATGTCCACCAAAAATAATTGTGTAATAGCTCAAATTTACCCTCAAGGTCTCTTTTCCACTTTAAGGTGTCTGTCATAATACTTTTTTCGTAATCAATTCTTGTCGCCATTAATTAACTCTCAATTGTCCCGAAAAATAACCCACAACGTTTTGGCGCTTGGCGCAGTGGCGGATTTCGGAGCACAAAACTGTCAATACACCACAAAAGTTGATGCGAGGTAGAATGTTCAATTAACCACGTCACCCGCCATTGAGCCAAACGCCTGTTAGCGGTTCGTGCTTCTTTTCTGCGTCTATGTAACTTGATTTTCTCATGTCAGTCGTCTTTTTAATAGCTGTGCATTTATTGCTACTACAATAGTGCTTAAACTCATCAAAACAGCACCAATTGCGGGACTTAACATAAATCCCCACTTGTATAATACACCTGCTGCTAAAGGGATTGCAAGTATATTATAACCCGCAGCCCACCAGAGGTTTTGTATCATTTTATTATACGTAGCCTTACCAAATAATATCAGGTTGGCAATGTCTTTTGGGTCGGAGTTTACAAGTATAATGTCTGCTGTTTCTGCTGCCACATCTGTTCCTGAACCAACAGCAATTCCCACATCTGCTTGTGCCAGTGCAGGTGCATCATTCACTCCATCGCCTGTCATGGCAACATATTCTCCTTTGGTTTGTAATTCTTTTACTTTCTCTAATTTATCGTGAGGTAATACGTTGGCTATGTAGCCGTCCATTTTCAATTCATCACACACTTTCTTGGCTACTTTTTCATTGTCCCCAGTAAGAAGCAAGTTTTTAATGCTTGCTTCTTTTAATATTTGAATGGCTTCAAAAGAGCTTTCCCTAATTTGGTCAGAGAAGGTAAAATATCCTGCTACTTCTTTGTCAATCAGAATATAAACAACTGTTCCTGTAAAATCATTGGTTGTATCGGTCACGCTAATGTTTTGTTCTTTCAGGTAATTTGGTCCGACTACTTTTATTTCTTTTCCTTCCACATTTCCTTCTAATCCTTTTCCAGGCAAGTAATTGAAATTTTCTGCTTTTGGAATTTTGATTTTCAATTCCTTTACTTTTCGCAAAAAACCCGCAGCGATATAATGTTCAGAATGTTGTTCAACACCTGATGCCAAACGGAGTAATTCGTTTTTATCAAATCCATTACCCAATACCTTCACTTCCTGCAATTCATGAGAACCTTTTGTAAGTGTTCCTGTCTTGTCGAAAATAATGGTTGTTATCAATCGAGCATTTTCAAAAGCAGTTCTGTTGCGAATGAGCAAACCTTTTTGTGCAGAAATGGATGTTGAAATGGCAACCACCAAAGGCACTGCCAAACCTAAGGCATGCGGGCAGGAAATAACCATTACCGTAACCATCCTTTCCAATGCAAATACAAAAGGAAACCCAAACAGCAACCAAACAACAAACGTAATGACACCACCGCCCAGGGCAACGAAAGTCAAAACCTTTGCGGCACGGTCGGCAAAGTTTTGTGTCTTGGATTTTATTTTTTGTGCATCTTCAACGAGTTTCACTACTTTGTTTAGGTAACTGTCTTTTCCAATGCTTACCACTCTAATGGTTAAAGACCCATTACTATTTACTGCCCCACCTATTACTTTTCTGTCTTTTTCTTTCTTTACAGGTTTGCTCTCACCTGTGAGCATACTCTCGTCCACATAACTTTCCCCTTCTATTACTATACCGTCTACCGGAACTTTCTCGCCCGGCTTCACCAGTACCATATCGTCAATTTTCAATTGACTGACCGGCATATCGTGAATGTTCCCGTCCTTAATATGGTGTGCAGTGGAAGGCATCATTTTTACGAGCAATTCCAATGAGCGAGAAGCACCCATAACCGACTTCATCTCAAAGTAATGGCCAATGAGCATGATGTCTATCAGAGTCACCATTTCCCAATAAAAGTCCATACCCTGCAAACCAAAAGTGATAGCAACACTGTAAGCCCAGGCAACTGTAATTGCAACGCCAATCAGTGTCATCATACCAATGGCCTTATCTTTTACTTCGTCATACAGCCCTTTTAGAAAAGGGTAACCGCCATATAAGAATATGAAAGTGGAAAGAAGGGCTAACACATATTTGTCGCCTTCAAAAGTGACTTCAAATCCTAACCACTGCTGTATCATGTGCGACAAGGCAAGTACAGGAATGGACACAATCGAACAGATTACAAATCGCTTCCAAAAATCGGCAATATTATGTCCTGCGTGTTTATCGTGTCCAGAGCCACTGTGTTCGGAATGGTGGTTATGTGTGTGGGTGCTTTCGGTATGATTATGCTCTGAGTGTTCCATATTTTTTGTTTGTTAACCTATTGTTTTGGGTGTTGTTTTAGCATGACCGCTAACATCCGTATAAGTCCCACGCCCCTACCGAGTGTCGTGTATATCCGTTTTGGACGAAGGGTTCTTACCGGCCGTTTCTGCGGTTAAATTAAGCATTTGGGTGATACTGTCAAGTGGTGAGGCGACGTTTTTGTTCGAAATGGCCAGCACGTGACTGTAGATTTCGGTGGTCTTGGTACTGGAATGCCCTAGTAGTACCTGAATTATACGGAGATTTGTACCCTGCTGAAGCAAATGGGTAGCAAAACTGTGACGAAGGGTGTGCACCGTCGCCCAGGGATTTACTCCACTCTTGGCCACCGAAGCCCGAAAGATATTCTGTATACTCTTGGTGGAGTACTGACCTCCCTCCTGCCCTTCGAAGAGCCAATAGGAAGGCTTGAACGCCTTGTAGTAGCTCCTTAGCTCCCCAAGTAGGATTGGCGAAAGGATCGTTTTGCGGTCCTTTTTGTTTTTGGATCCCTTGATGAAGAGATACCCTTCATCAGAGTGGATATCCCTTACCCTAAGCTGAATGGCTTCACTGATGCGCAAACCAGCACTATAGATGGCTAGTAGGATTGTTCGATGCTTGAGATTGGACGTAGCTTGGATGAGAGATACCACTTCCTCCTTGCTCAGGACGTTTGGAAGTGACTGGGAGCGCTTGGGGCGTTGGATATCATAATATTCCCTGGGCTTGCCCAGTACCTGTTCATAGTAAGCCTTGATCGCGTTAATCAGGCAGTTTTGAGCTGACTCGGATATTTTGTACTTGGTGATCTGATGATAGACAAATGCCTCTATTTCCTCCTTGGAGATGGTCAGGAGGTCACGCTGCTCGAAAAATCTAAGGAATTTCGCAAATCCGCCGCAATAATTGGCGATCGTAGACGGGCTGTAAGCTTTGACTACTAACTTTTGCTGGAGCATTTCCAAAGCATACCTACTGGATTCCTCCAACTGAAATGCCGGTTGCTGTCTCGGTAAATCTGTTTGCGATTCAAAGGAAACCCTATCCCCAAAAATCCGCTTGAGCGTGGCAAGATTCTCCCTGGAGTTGACGATACTCCACAGCTTTTGCTCTGCGTGATAGTAACTCGTATTCAGCCGCTTGAAAGCTTCGCGTTCCTCCCGGAGAGGAAAGGGAATATGGACCTTTATCCTTCCCGCGCTTGGTTTTGGCAGATATACCGTAATTTTTCCCATCGCTTTTTGGCAAAAAACTACGGAAATTCTGATTTCTAGCCGGTAGCCAATCGTTTACAGTCGATTGTAGTCGTTTGTTGTCGCTTTTAGATGCCCAGGCAGCAAAGACGCTGCTTGCCCTCGTTTAACGATGAAAGCTCCCCTTCCCACCACAATAGTTAACGGACTGACTTTGGTGAAGTAGGACATGCCTCAACCTCAAATTGCAACGACAAAGGCATTTGCCTCCCACAATTGAAAGCTTACTTGCATCAATCACTTTTTTTAAACAATTCCGAACGGCTCAAAAAATGAATTCAGCGTTGTTCGACAAGTCCGAGAAAAAATTCCCTACCGCTACAGAGATAAATTACAGCCCTTGTAGCGACCGTTTTTGATCGCCAAGTATCCTCTATATCACCCCTTCATCCGCAAAGGAATAATACCCTTCCGCGGTGACGATCAAATGATCCAAGACAGGAATATCCAAAATTCTGCCTGCTTCCTTGATCCTAGCGGTCAATCTTTTGTCCTGTTCTGAAGGAAGCAGATTCCCACTCGGATGGTTGTGTGCCAGTATCATCGAGGTTGAATTACTTTTCAAAGCTGCTGCCAATACCAATTTTACATCTACCACAGTTCCTGCAGTACCACCAGCGCTGATATTGACGATCCCAAGAACTCTGTTAGCCCGGGAAAGCAGCATTACCTTGAATTCTTCCACAAACTCCAGTCTTTCCGGTTGCCAATTCTCTGAAAACAATTTATACACTTGTCTAGAACAGTCCACTTTGGGTCTTTGGCTGGCCTTTACGTTTGCTGAATAGCTCAGCTTGATTTCAGCTACATCATACAAATCAATTTTTCTTTCCGCAGTATCCATAATCTTTTTCGTTTTTGTGGAACAATGAATTATGAAGCATCCCCAGTCCTGGGGCGAGTAAAACCAGAAGGAAAAGGAATAAAAAGCGCAGCGCAGCAAGCGGCTTTATGCCGGAAGCTTCTGGTTGCCCGAGGCACCCAGGGCTAGCTTGGCGAGGAATTCAGGGTGACCATGATCTACAATTCCCCTCCCCGCCCGTTTCAAAATTTCGGCATCCAAGTCCAGGGATATCCCAAACCAAAATTTTCCACTTGGTACCAAAAGTCCAAACCTAATCGGGCGACCCTCTCTTGTACCAAACGGATGAGGTCCTGTTTCAAAGTCCCTGTCAAAAATCTCCGCGTTATCGCTTCAGGCCAAGCCTTGATCCTCTTCTCCGTACGGTTCCAAAGGTTTTCCACCTCTTGGGCTGGAACACCGGATTTGGACATCGCAGAATTTAATTCCTCCCGGTTGGGTTTTCTCTTTTCCCCGTAGAGATTCAAAGCCAATTCCCCAAGATGCTCTTTAATCAATAACTTGACAGCAACCATATCTTAGGCTGGAGAGAACTGATTGACCCCATTTTTGAAAGCGATCAAAGAATAATTCTTTGGAAACATGTTATTATTTCCGAAAAAGCACCATACACAATCGATACTGCTACCCGATTGCTATAGCATCTGTTCAACAAACAAAATCGAACCAATTGTCCAATTCAATTGACACTAAGAAAAAATCATAATCGTAATTCAAACCAACCTGTCTATATTGTTTTTTTGTTAACTAATACCCTGAACAAACAATACCCATGAAAGAACTCATAAAAGAATCCCTGGTCGATCTCAAGAAAGCGGACGGTTACATCTACCTCACTTCCGACGGAAAGAAGATCGATCTCCGGGAAGCCGCCGTACGGGGAGTCTCCGTCACTCCCGTAAATCCGAAGGACGAAGTAATCAAGAAGTTGGAAGCGGCAGGTCTGTTTTTGACGGACAACAAATTCGTCGCAGAGCTCAACGAGCTGATCGAGGCGCTGGGGGGTGCTTCGCAGAAAAAGGCAGGCGCAAAGCGAATGACCTTCAGCAGTTCGGAAAAGGCAAAGATCCTGGAAGAGTGGGAAAAAGTCAAAGCCGCCGGCAACACGACTAAAGCCGCATTCGCCAAGGAAGTAGGCGTCGGCTACCAGACCTTCATCAACTGGCTAAAAGCCTAACCCAAAGGAATGTTCCCAGGTGAATGAAAAAAAGACAGGCCATTGGCCTGTCTTTTTTGTTTAAATACGACACGCTGGAAGAGGCAGATGATTCCGGAGCTTGTTAGAATAGCCGATTGGGTTCAAAGTCGATTGCCATTTCGTCCCATTAACTCCCAAATAATATCCAACCTAACTGCATTCCGCATCCCATTTTCCGCACCCAGGTACGCCTTCTGTACAACAGTGAAATCTTGGCTTAAAAAAACCTATCGATACACCACTTTGTCCCACAAGCACTTGTTAACAAACTAAATATAACTATATTGAAAGAAATAGAAAGTTTTTAAAAAAACAGACGGATCTATGCGCCCCCCATTTCCAGAAACAAAAGAAGAGCTAGACAGATTCATGAGATACTCGCCTTACATAATAGCCATCTCGATTGCAGGCTATTTTTTCTCGTTGGCGCTTTGGATTTTTTTCCCGGACACTTTCTATCAGGTATCGTCTCCGGGACTTGTCATAATGATGACCCTATTGTTGCCCCCCCTTCTACACCTCTACCGCAAGGCCCGAAAATCATATCGGAGATAGACCAAAAAATTTGATTGGAAATTGTAGCCCCATAGCAACCAACCGGAGTTTGCTTTTTGTCAAATTACCCTAACCGCTGGCAGGCTATTTTCATGAGTAATTTGCTTTAACGCCCATAGCCAGCCAAAATCGACCGAACAAATTCCGGCGTCCACACGATTCAATTCGAATTGTACGCATCATAGACATTCCAGATATATATAACGGCAGGAACCACTACTGTCCACCAAAAGAAAAAGGTCAGCAATCCTCCCACAATCCAAATCAGAATCCCCTTAAGGATATCACCTTTAACCAGCTGTCCCAAGCCTGGAATAAAAAGGGAGATAAGGGCAGGAATTCCGTGTTTTTGATTTTCCATAGATTAAAAGATTGATTAGGCCTATGCGACTCCATTTCACAAACTAACTATTTTTCGGGTATACCACTATCCAGAAACAGAACAATTGTTCCGATTATCCCCGCTTCCCATTACGTGCGGACGATCAGATGTCCGAGTTCGGGCGTATCAAACACCCGCTCCATTTCCGTCCGGACAATCTCTTCCACCTCCCGTTTAATCCTGCGGTAATTCGCGTCCACTTCACCCGGGTCCAGTTCCCTGACTTTGGGAATCGCCTTAAATCCCCTTTCCTCCCGCTGCAGCTTTTGGTGGTCGTTCACGATTTCAGAGTGGAAAGCCTTCAATGCTATTTTCTGTTCTGGATTATCGGCCACTACACCCACAAATTCCCCCGAGGAAAGGGATGAGATCGTGGATGCGGGTACTGCCATATCCAACTGTTTGGAAATACTCAGGGAAGTCTCGCTGCTGTTGACGGACATGCTTTCCCTTCGTTGGATGATTTTCCCAAATCGTTCCGAGAGCTGTTTGGCAGTCTCCCCCAACACCTGCCCGCTGATGAAATTGCCCACGGTGTTCATGATGACCTCGGCCTGTTCCCGGCCGTAGTCTTTTTTGAGCTGGCTATAATCCTGAACTCCCAGGCAGGTAGCCACCCTGTTTGATCGTGCCGTTGCGATCAGGCTGTCAATTCCGTTGAAATAAATCGTTGGAAACTCGTCGAATACCAGGCTGGATTTGAGTTTCCCCTTTTGGTTGACCTGCTTCACTATCCGGGAAATGTAAAGGGAAAGAACTGCCCCATACACCTGCTGCTTTTGGGGATTGTTGCCCATGCAGATGATTTTGGGCTGCTGCGGGTTGTTCAGGTCCAGGGTAAACTCGCTTTCCGAAAGGACATAGTAAAGCTGTGGTGAAGCAAGCCGTGCCATGGTAATCTTGGCACTGGCTACCTGGCCTTCCAATTGGTCAAAGGCCTTTTTGACCAATGCGGAGACGAAGGGGTTGATCAACACTTCGATCTCCGGTTCAGTCCGGAGGACGGTAAACAGCTTCTCATAGTCCGTCTGCATCAGTTCGATCACATGAGGCAGGGTACAATATTTCCCCTTTTTGTGCTTTCTGAGAAACCAGGTGATCGCCGTCAAAAAATTGATGGGGCTTTCCACGAAAAAATCCCCCTGTTTTCTGATCCATTCCCGGTTAAGCCCCAGCATGATCGTCCGGGCGGATTCCGAGGCATCGGTGATGTCCTGCATGCTATCCGGCTCCAGGGGATTGCAGCGGTGGGAATGGGAAAGCCTATCAAAGTTGACCGTAAAGAACTCAGGTCTTATGGGGTAGGAAGAAAAGCTGTCCAGCAGTGTGTTGTAGGCAATTCTGGAAAGATCATCGTACTTAAAGTCATATACAAACATGGAAAAGCCCTTTCGGATATGCTGGGTAATCACATGTCGGATGACAAAGTAGCTTTTCCCCGAACCCGGTGTTCCCGCAACCAAGAGGGCTCGAAACGGATTGATGATATTGATCCAAGATTTTCTGGACTTACCTTTGAGCTTGTACCGGGCGGGAAAATTAACCGAATACTCATTCTCCAACAAACGCTCCTCCTGGGGGAAAGTCTCATGGAGATGGTTGAACACCTCATTGCCCAGCCTATCCCTCAACAACCTTCCAAGGAGCCCCCCTCCCGTCAATATCCCGAGGTACCCGAGAGATGTAGCCCCAAGGTAAAGGGGCATCTCCAAGTTCTCCTTCAGCCCAATAAGAAACATCCAATGGGAAAAGGCATAGCTCACGAAACCGAACACAATCAAAGGCAGAATGTGTACAAGCCTGAGTTTTTCGTTTTTACGCCCCTTCGCCCCTATCAGGGACACCAAAAGCAGCCCCAAGGCCAAAGCCTTGGAAACAAAAAAACCGCCGAATAGTCCTGTCTTGGTGATACCTGCCAGAACCCGGTCCGAAATCCCATGCACCATTCCCCAGTTTGCAAACCATGCATAGCCGAAATAGTAATAATGAAGGCATAATAGCGCCAAGCTCATCTTCCTGGTCAGGTCAATGATCTTCCTGAGCCCTTCCAAATTTTCACCTGTCTGCATTGCTTCCCCTCAAATAGACTTTCTTCTGCGTTTTCGCCTCTTGTCCTTCTTCAGCTCAAATGGAATAGGATCGGACTGATTTACGTAAACCGCCGGCAATCCCGTAAAGGAACTTGGCGGCAAGTTCCTTTCCCCATTCGAAGCCTGTCCTGAACCAGCACCGTCGATCCGAACCGCCAAGCTTTGCGCCAAGGCGTTTGCCGATAGACCCTTGCCCAAATCCGAGCCCTTGAACACACAGCGGTTAACCAAATCCACATAGGTAACCCCATACAACCGACCCTCTGCGTTGGTTCTGAAAACAGGCACTATCCCCTTTTGCCTTAAAGCCCTTTTCAGACCATCCGCCGAGCCTGCTTTTTCCAATTCGGAAAGAACTGTATTCCTAAGCACGGCCTGAAAGGGTTTTCTCAATTCCCTGTTTCTCTCGAACCTCATTTCCAACCTTGACAGGGTCGGACGTGTCGAAATGGCACTGGCCTTGACGGGAATCCCAATTCGGTTTCCATTCGGATCGAGTACCTAATAGACCAACCCTTTTTTTTCAAACATCAAACTTCCGGGTTCACCCCGA
>CAZTJM010000176.1:0-9571 GCA_964613865.1 uncultured Limnohabitans sp.
GGATCAGAGAATCCTCCTTGTCAAATAGATAGGTTGCCAGCATCTTCGCCAACTCAGTCTTGCCTACCCCAGTTGGACCCAGGAAGATAAAAGAACCGATAGGCTTCTTAGGATCTTTCAAGCCCACTCGGGTTCGCTGGATTGCTTTGGTCAATTTCTTGATGGCTTCCTCCTGCCCGATAACTTTGCCGCCTAGCTCTTCATTCATGTTGAGCAATTTGGCACCTTCATTTTGGGCGATACGCTTAGCGGGAATTCCCGTCATCATGGCTATTACCTCGGCCACATTGTCTTCCTCAACGGTGAAGCGCTTGGACTTGCTTTCATCTTCCCAGCGGTTTTTGGCTGCTTCCAATTGCTCAAGGAGTTTTTTCTCCTTATCGCGAAGCTGGGCTGCCTCTTCGTATTTCTGGGATTTTACCACGCGATTTTTCTCAGCCTTGATATTTTCCACCTCTGCCTCAAGTTTCAGGATGTCCTCAGGCACGTGGATATTGTTGATATGGACTCTTGCTCCTGCTTCATCCAGAATATCTATAGCCTTATCGGGAAGGAAACGGTCTGAAATGTATCTGTCAGAAAGTTTCACACAAGCCTCAATAGCCGCAGGCGTGTAAATCACATTGTGGTGATCTTCGTATTTGTCCTTGATGTTGTTCAGGATTTGGATGGTCTCCTCAGGAGAGGTTGCATCCACCATCACCATCTGGAATCTACGGGCCAAAGCTCCGTCTTTCTCGATGTACTGTCGATATTCATCCAAAGTGGTGGCACCGATGCATTGGATTTCTCCACGGGCCAAAGCCGGCTTGAACATGTTGGAAGCATCCAAAGATCCTGAAGCACCACCGGCGCCGACGATCGTATGCAGCTCGTCTATGAAGAGGATCACGTTTGGAGACTTCTCCAGCTCGTTCATCACGGCTTTCATACGCTCCTCAAACTGTCCACGGTATTTTGTACCTGCTACCAAAGAAGCCAAGTCCAAGGTTACCACTCGCTTGTTGAACAAGACTCGGGAGACTTTTTTCTGGACGATTCTCAGGGCTAGACCTTCAGCAATGGCAGTTTTTCCTACACCAGGTTCACCGATAAGGATGGGGTTGTTCTTCTTTCTTCGGGAAAGGATCTGCGCCACGCGCTCGATCTCTTTCTCCCTACCAATAATGGGATCCAACTTATCGTCTTCCGCCATCTTGGTCAGATCTCGGCCGAAATTGTCCAAAACCGGAGTTCTGGATTTTTCAGCGCCTGGCTTGGCCTGCCCGCCAGATCCGCTCCCTGAGGAGCCAAACAATTTGGAACCGTCGTCATCACCGTCTTCGGCTTCAGCCTTAGCGCGTGGGCTAGGTCCTGCGTCAGATTGCATCTCCAGCATCTCCTTTACAGAATCGTAATTGACTTCGAACTTATTCAAAATCTGTGTGGCAATATTGTCTTCGTCTCTCAGGATAGATAGGAGCAGGTGCTCAGTCCCGATTAGTTGACTTTTGAAAATCTTCGCTTCAAGATAAGTTATCTTCAACACCTTTTCCGACTGTCTAGTCAGGGGGATGTTGGCCATATTTTTCACGTTGTGGTTGGCAGTGCCTTTCACAGCCCGCTCGATTGCATTGCGCAGCTCATCCAGAGGCACGCCCATCTTTTTAAGAATGGAAACAGCTACACCTTCTCCCTCACGAATCATCCCAAGCAAGAGGTGCTCTGTCCCGATGTAATCATGTCCCAAGCGAAGCGCTTCTTCGCGGCTGAGAGAGATCACCTCTTTGACTCTATTCGAAAATTTCGCTTCCATTTAATTCCTTTCTGATTATATAATAAACCTGTACGTATGTTACCGAATTTGTTTTACAAACACAATCTATTTAAGGATTGTTCATTGTTTTTTTGTCGATCCCGAGAGGATTTTTCCTGCCTCGGGGCCCATGCAAAACAACAAATCCAGAATGCTCAGGTTTGGCTCAAAGTTTACGCCAAAGAGTTGGGTGTAGGATACAGGCTGATAAAAGTTTCTTTCCGAAAAAGGCCTTCCAGGCTCAATTTGCCCTCTTATGTCCAATACTTCCTCCGGAATTTCCTCTGCTGCCACTAACGCAATTCTGGCAGGCAGCCGCAGTAATTTAAGACAGACTGTCAGAAGTCTTTGGTTTAATCTCAACAGACTTTCCTCTCCAGACTCAAAAATCTCCTGAAAATAGGGAAAGAAATACTCGAAGAATGGTGCCTTTCCATAGGCACTTTGAATACCCCGGATGTGGATAGCCTGCCACTTTTGGCTGTAGTCGATTTTGACCTCCTCCAGGGGTATGCGGGGCCTTCGGCCAACGATGGGAATGCTGAGTGTTTCGACCTTGTTGGCTAGGCGTATCCGCGTTCTATTTAGGTAGGATTGGCGCTGATAGCGATCCCTGGGGAAGGCAAACAGCTCTTCCGCGTCGGCTATGGCGGCAAAAAACTCCAAGCTCGGAAGGTAGTGCAGGTCTATGGCAATTTTGCTCAACGGAAAATACTTATTGAATTGATGATGAATTGTGACGGAAATTCGGAGAACCGGGGCTTTTCAGATCAGATCATCCATATTTCCCAAGCCTTCCCTGACTACGACCACTTCCTCCCCGGTACAGTCTAGCACAGTGGAAGCTACATTGGCCCCATAGCCCCCATCTATTACCAGATCGACGAGGTTTTGGTATTTCTCATAAATCAATTCGGGATCGGTGGAATATTCGACTACTTCGTCTTCGTCATGGATGGAGGTGGAAAGGATAGGCTGCCCGAGCTCCTCGACGATAGCGCGGGGCACACCGTGGTTTGGTACGCGTATCCCAACTGTCTTCTTATTGCTGTGCAGGATTTTGGGGACTTGCGTACTCGCTTCTAGGATAAAAGTAAACGGTCCGGGAAAGGCCTTTTTCATCATCTTGAACACTGGCTTGTCAATCACCCGGGTGTACTGGGCGATGTTGCTCAGGTCGGCGCAGATAAATGAGAAATTGTGCTTTTTGGGGTTGATGCCCTTGATCTTGCAGATGCGTTCGATAGCCCGCTGGTTGGTGATGTCGCAGCCCATGCCATAGACGGTATCGGTTGGGTAGATGATCACGCCGCCATTCCGCAGCACGTTGACCACCTGCTGCACGCGGCGTGGGTCGGGATTTTCTTCGTAAAGCCTGATAAATTCAGCCATGCTCTTCAGCGTTCGTTGATACTACAAGCTTAACCCAATTTTCGTGCAATTCCTGCACAATCGGAATATCCGCCTCCGCCCAATCCACCGACAATAGGGAATTTCTCTCCAGCCAAAGGATTTGGCTATGCTCCGACAGCCGGATCTCTCCGCTTTTCCAGCTGGCGATGAAAGGCAATAGCCGGATGGTCTTGCTTGGATACGAAAACAAGGAAGGAATCAATGCCTCACCAACGATGATCTCAATGCCAAGCTCTTCGCGGATTTCACGCCGCAGGCATTCTTTTGGGTCTTCGTGCTCTTCCACTTTGCCACCGGGAAATTCCCACTTCCCCGGCAAGTCCATGCTTTCGGAGCGCTGAGCTGCCAAGACTCTCCCCTGACGAATAATCAGGGCGCAGGTGACGGGAATGGTTTTCATTGGACTAAGTTGAAGGAATCATCTTCAACGTGCAAAACCAGAATCTCGGATAACCTCAAAAATTATAATGCTTTTAAGGTTAGACAAAGTCATCCCTCTCCCTTTTTCCATTTCAGGATTGCTTCGTCAAAATAACCGACAACTACATCCTCCACCTGTCCTTTTTCATCAATCAAATAAAAGGTAGGATAACCACTTACACCATAGGCTTTTCCAACTTCCTTAGCATTGCCTAGCACCGGAAAGGGTATTGTCACCTTTGAGCTATACTTTTCCATTTTCTCTTTGGAATCTACCGGGTTGACATAAAGCGGGACAATGTTTTCAGCAAATTGGTAATCTGGCTTATTGAATTGCTCCAAGGCAATTTTGCACCAGCCGCAATTGATCATTGAGAAATCCAGCAGAACTTTTTTGCCTCTTAATTCAGAAAGTTTAACCAAGTTTCCTTTCTCATCGGTCAGTTCAAAATCCGGAGCCAAATCACCTTTATTTAATGTTTGCGCCGCATCCGTATCTCTTTGTCCCCAAACTTTGGACACATACCCCGGAGGAACTTCATAGGCCAATTTTTCCCCTAACTCACCAAATTCATAGCTTGAATAGAATACGTCAATGAATTGATTTTTCTTCCCATCATGATACAATCTTCGGGAGTAGAAATGTGGTAATTCATTGGATGGGTTAACATAGAGGTGATTTTTCAGCAGCACTTTTTTCTCCATGATGGTCGTGTCCATTTCTATCCAGAGAAATTCATGATAGATTTTTCCGTCGATCGCAGTATCTCCTAAGTAGTCCCATGGGCCATTTTTCAATAATCTAAACGGACTATTTGTCAAATACATACTGATCTTATTCATCATGCCTATGTCTTTCTCAGGATAATAGGTTACGATACTATCTTTGTGGCTTACGCTAAACAAAACCCCATCAATAAAACTATAGCCTGAGCCTTCTCTTTTTCCCAAATAATCAAAGCCAAACTCAATTTCAGGATTTTTTCGAAGCAGGATATCCAACGAAAAAGTATCGATCTCTCCCAACAATTCCGGATTTTCCCAAAGCATCAATTGGTTAAAAGAAAGGCGATCTGCTGAAAAAACCTTCTCTTTTGCCCCCTTCAGAATAGCCTCAGGCGTTTTTGGACTTGAACAGGAAAAACTAAAAACCAGCGAAAACAAAATCAACCTAAAGAATCTTCTCATGATGCCAAATCATTGATGAAATTGAATTTAGGTAAAATAAATAAAACACGCAGAGACTAAACAGATTTTTTGCCCCACCATCTAATGCTTCAGGAAAAACCACATTCCGACTGAAATAACTCAGGCAAATCCGGTAGCGCATATTTCGTATAGCATATATTTCCTCAAATCCATTCCTTATTTTTGCCTTCTATGCAAAGCGAAAAGCGTAAAAAATTCCTTCTGGTCGCCCTGATCGCCTCCTCCGTGCTGTTGATCTCACTGACCTTCTATTTCTACCAGATTTTTTTCAGCCCCAACACGCTGGTGGAATCCGATCAGCCTTACATGCTCAAAATCCCGAGCAACGCCGTTTACAAGCAGGTTTCGGATCAACTCTATAAGGACAAGGTCATCAACGATGCGCTGAGCTTTAGTTTTGTATCGAAAGTCCTTGGGTATCAGGAAGCCGTCAAACCGGGACTTTATCTGGTCGAACCCAAGATGAACAACCTCGACTTGGTCAGGATGCTTCGCGCAGGCAGGCAAGTTCCGGTCAAGGTGACTTTCAACAACGTGAGAACCAAAGAGGATCTCGCCGAAAAAATCACCGCCAATCTGGAAGTCACTCAGGAGCAGTTTCTGGATCTGATCCAAGACTCAGTCTATATTCGAAAGTTTGATTTCGAGGAAGAAACCGTCATGAGCATGTTTATCCCCAATACGTACGAGTTTTGGTGGAATACCAGTCCTGAGGCGCTTTTTGACCGCATGTACAAGGAATACCAGGCCTTTTGGACAGAGGAGAAAAAGCAAAAGGCCCAAGCGCTCGGACTGACACAAAAAGAGGTCAGCACGCTCGCCTCCATAGTCCAGGCTGAGAGCCAAAAATCTGACGAAAGGCCCAAAATAGCGGGTGTCTACTTTAACCGCATGAAAATCGGCATGCCTCTACAGGCTGATCCGACGCTGGTCTATGCCACCGGCGACTTCACCCTGAAAAGAATCCTAAACGTCCACAAGGAAATCGAGAGTCCCTACAATACCTATAAGTACGCCGGGCTGCCTCCTGGCCCGATCAATCTCCCAGACATCAATTCGCTCAATGCGGTTCTGAATACGGAGAAGCATGACTACCTCTATTTTTGCGCCAAGGAGGACTTTTCGGGATATCATGCCTTTGCGACCACCTACAGCGAGCACATGGCCAATGCGAGACGGTATCAGCGCGCACTCAACGCCGCTAACATCTTCTGATATGTTTCAGGCTGAAACCCAGATTCGCGTTCGCTATGCCGAAACAGACCAAATGGGATACGTGTACTACGGCAACTACGCGATGTATTTTGAGGTGGCGCGGGTAGAAGCGATGCGTTCTGCGGGCTTTTCCTACCGGGAAATGGAAGAAAACGGCGTGATGATGCCAGTACTGGAAAGCCATTTCCGATACCTCAAGCCTGGGAAATACGATGAGCTTTTGACCATCAAAACGATCATTCCCGAGCTTCCCGGAGTGAGGATCCGATTCGAATACGAAGTGTCAAACGAGGCGGGAGAACTGATCACCGAGGGCTGGACCACGCTCGCCTTTCTCAAAAAAGAAAGCCACCTGCCTACCCGTCCTCCCAAGAATTTGTTAGATTTATTGAAACCCTTTTTCGGGTAAACCAATGACACAGTGATCCAAAAGCAAATTTTCAAATGGAGGCTACGCTTGCAATTGAAGGCAAGGCATTTGAAAAAAATCTATTTCGGTCACCCGGACAAAAATCTCTACGACGTCATCCGGATCTTTATCCAACAGCTCAAGAAGGACGACATCAGCGAAAGGGCGGGTTCCATGGCGTTCAGCTACACGATTGCGCTCTTCCCGCTCCTCCTCTTTCTGCTGAATCTAATCCCCTACCTCCAGGATTTCTTTCCTGTGGTCACTACGGACAACATCCTGGATTTTGTACAAAATATCATCCCGGCGGATCTCTACCAAAACATCGAAACCACCCTCATGGACATCGTGTCCAAGCCAAGGCAAAGCTTGCTGTCTTTCGGTTTCTTTTTTGCGCTCTTTGCGTCTACGCAGGGGGTGATGTCGATGATGACTTCGTTTAACTCGGTGTACAAGACGAAAGAAAATCGTGGATTTCTCATGTCAAGGGCTGTGGCGTTGTTTATCGTTTTTGCGCTGGTACTTACCATCATCGCCGCCAGCTCAGTCATGATCATCGGCAGCATCCTGATCAACGCGCTGGACGAGATGCACCTCTTCAACAGCAACTTCATGATCTTTTTGTTTAACACCTTGAAGTTTTTGATTCTTCTTTTTGTCTTCTATATCACCTCCGCTTTCATCTTTCGCTTTGCTCCTGCAGTCCACGACAAGTGGCATTTTTTCTCCACCGGAGCGCACTTGGCCGGATTGCTGATCACGCTCGCTTTTTACGGATTCATTTACTATCTGGAGAATTTCGCCAGCTACAACAAACTGTATGGCTCGATCGGGACCGTACTGGCATTGATGCTCTGGCTATGGATCACCTCACTGATCATTCTGGTATGCTTTGAAGTGAACGTGAGCTTGGATCTGGCAGAGGAAAAGCAAAAAGAGCGCGAAAGAAGAAGAAAAATGCTGGGCAATCCGGCAAAGGTCTGACGGAATCTATTGGGAAGAGAAAGAGATGGATTTTTCTCTATTTTAGTCAGTGCTATCACTAAATCCCACACTATGTACAGCCCCCTACTCCGAGTCCGCTTTCTTCTGGGCCTTTTTGGCTTTTTTGCATGTAGCAAACCCGAACCCACCACCATCCCTGATTCCGAGATAAACGGGTGGTTTGACGCCAAATACGAAGAATTTCTCCAAATGAGCCCCCTTCAGATGACCACCCAAGGTAGAAAAGATCGCTATAGCGAGATCGATGACATGAGTGAAGCCGCGGAGGATCAGAGACTCGCATGGATGGAGTCCAGTGTTGCTGAGCTGAAGGAAAAATTTGCCTATGACAAGCTCAGTCCCGAGGCTAAAGTATCCTATGAGCTGTGGGAATATCAGTACGAGATGGAAAAGGGAGACGTCGAGTTTCGCCGAATGAACTACATCTTCAATCAGATGGGCGGCATACATACCCAGCTCCCCAATATGCTCATCAACTACCACAAAGTCGACAGCGCTACGGACATGACCGCCCTGATATCAAGATACAACGAGGTAGGAAGAGCGATCGACCAATTGCTCGAGCGTGCCAAGTTGCAAACTGAAGGAGGAGTCCGTCCCCCAAAATTTGCCTACGAATATGTCATCCAACAGGCCAATGCGCTGATTTCCGGAAAGCCATTTACCGATGGGCCAGCCGATTCACCTCTTTGGACCGACGCACAGGCCAAGATTGAAAAACTGGAAAATGACGGGAAGATCACCAATGCAGAAGCAGAGGAATTCAGAACAAAGGCGAAGGAGGCCCTAGTCAACGGCTTTAAACCCGCCTACCAGGAACTCATCGCCTGGCTGGAAGCAGAGTTGCCGAACTTGGAAGAAAAGCCAACCGGAGTTAGCCGCCATGAACGAGGAGCTGCACTTTATGCTCATAGATTAAAGGCCTCAACCACCACCGGTTTGAGCGCGGAGGAAATTCATGAGATCGGCCTCAATGAAGTTGCCAGAATCCAACAAGAGATGCTGGAGATCAAGGACAAGGTCGGATTCGAAGGAGATCTGAAGGCTTTTTTCAAATTTGTCAATTCAGATCCGCAGTTCTTTTTTCCGAATACCGACGAGGGAAGACAGGCCTATTTAGATGAATCAACAGCCTTTCTGGATACAATCAAGAAGAAACTTCCGGACTACTTTGGCATTTTGCCCAAGGCTGATCTGGTGGTGAAGCGAGTTGAGGCTTTTCGCGAGCAACCCGGCGCACCGCAGCACTATAGCCAAGGCACCCCCGACGGATCTCGCCCAGGCACTTATTATGTACACCTGTCCGATATGAGCGCCATGCCCAAATCCACCATGGAGGGGGTAGCCTATCATGAAGGAAATCCAGGTCACCACATGCAGATATCGATTGCCCAGGAACTGGAGACGGTGCCAAAGTTTAGGACGCAGATCGGCTTCAACTCATACGTAGAGGGTTGGGCGCTCTATTCTGAGTTTCTTGCCAAAGAAATGGGTGGATACAAAAATCCCTACTACGATTTTGGTCGGCTTGTAAATGAAATTTGGCGCGCAATCCGACTTGTGGTGGATACCGGACTCCACTCAAAGGGCTGGACGGAAGCTGACGCGATTAAATATTTCTCAGAAAACTCTTCCATTGCCCCTGGCGCAATCCAGGCAGAGGTCCGTCGCTATATGGTCATCCCGGGACAGGCTACTGGTTATAAAATTGGAATGCTGAAGATCCAAGAACTCCGTAAGCTTGCAGAAAGCGAACTTGGCGATAAGTTTGACCTCAAAGGCTTCCACGATACTGTATTGGGGAGCGGGGCGCTGCCTTTGGAAATCCTTGAAAAGGAAGTAAAGCGTTGGATCGCTGAGGTGAAAAAGAGTGGCCAATAGTAGGCTTAGTCAAAGACCGCAGGACGTAAGAAAATTAAGCGATAATAAATCAGAGAGTTAAAAGAAAAAGCGGACAAGGGTTTTGCAAAAATTCAGAATCCGCTTACTTTTGCACACTCGAAAGAGAGATGACAAAACAGAGGAGTGGCAGAGTGGTCGATCGCGGCGGTCTTGAAAACCGTTGTACCGTGAGGTACCGGGGGTTCGAATCCCTCCTCCTCTGC
>CAZTJM010000177.1:0-9363 GCA_964613865.1 uncultured Limnohabitans sp.
GCCAAATAGTTTACTACGAAGGAACCAGACCCTCAGGAATATTCTGCATCAATGCAGGAGTCGTAAAAATCTACAAAACCGCACCCAACGGCAAGGAACAAATTATCCACTTGGCACAAAGAGGAGAATTTCTGGGGTGCTCGGCGCTTTTGGGGGAGGAAAACTACTCCCACTCATCCGTGGTCATCGATGACGCCAAAATCTGTTTTGTTCCTGCCGATGTTTTTCTGAAAACGCTCTTCCACAATCCCAAGTTTTCACAAAGGGTGGTCAAATCGCTAAGCATGGAAATTGGCTGGATCGAAGAGAAGCTTACCAACGCCAACCACAAAAGCATACGGGAACGGCTTGCGCAAGCCTTGCTTGAGCTTGGCAATTCCTTTGGGATTGAGGAAAACGGAACCCAAAAAATCGACCTGCCGCTAAAAAGGGAGGAGTTGGCCGGGATTGTCGGCACGTCCACGGAATCCGTGATACGTTTGCTTTCCGAATTCCAAAAAGGGAGGTTGATCGGACTTGAGGGTAAGAAAATTATCATCAAAGACCACAAGGGTTTGGTTCGTTTGTCGGATTTTTATGGAGGGTAGACACAATTCTAAGAGCCAATTGTTCTCCACATATTCTACTTCATACGGAGTATTTCCGGTTGTTTCCAAGTGCCATCATAAGCCGCAGGTTTTGGCCAATATTCCCTAAGGACAATTCTAAATGGACCATCAGGAGCAGGCAACCAATTTGATTCTAAATTTTCTCCAGGAGAATCTTTCTGAAAATAAAGTGTAACTCCTCCATCTTTATTCTTTTTCAATTCAGGCAACATTGGGGAATTAATCAAATAACGATTGATCGAATTGGATACCATTAAACTTTGAGGTGAAGTGTACATGGTTAAAGACCAAAATGCATTTACGGGAGGCAATTCACCGCCTTTAAAGGTTAAGGTATAGTTGTTTGTAGAGGCATCCAATGGGTTCCCATCTGCATCTACTGTAAACAACGGATAGAATGCTTCTTCTTTAGAGTTTCCGTAAAGCCCCAATACATCACCCGCCATTCTGTGTAAATAATTGTCGCCTAAATAGTCTCTTGTTCCAAATAAGTTTACAGATGTTATTTCACCAGCTTCGACCTTCTTCATTAAGCCAGCAAATGTGACTTCCCATGCTTCTTTTATTCCAGCTTCCATGGCTCCTTTAGCATCGGTTGAAAGTGTTGCAAAATCAATTGCTTTTCCTGATCCAATTCCAATTTTAGCAAACCGCTCCATCAAAGCTTTTTCAGATGGTACAGTTGGACAAAAACCCATTAAAAAATTCATCACATTAAAGAACTCTAAAGAGGTCTTTTGTTCAGAAGGTGTTAATGGTTTCATCCAAGTCACAGCAGATGAAGGGGCAACGGGTTCTTTACCCAAATAAGAGGACAAGCTTTGTACTTTGTACTTAGCTTGTACGGCCTTCACATTGTCTAAATCTGCTGGATTAAAAAGTTGTGTTCTAAAAACCACTGTTCCAATTTGAGTCTCAGATTTTATGATTTTGTCTATTCCTTCAACAGTCTCATCCTTCCAATTTGGACCAGCAAGCATATATGTTCCGGCTTTATTGCCCGTTGTCCTTGATCCTAGATAAGCGAAATTATAGGTGTAGCTATCAATGAATTGAAGAACGTAGTAGCGCTTTGCATCAATTTCCGGCAAACTAATTATGATCGGCTCATCTGTTACATCATACCCTATCCATGAATATGGTGTATCAGAGTTGGCTGTTTGTACGGCAACGTCTGCTGATGTAAATACACGTGCTACATTGGCAATTTGATTCCATGGTGCTTTAAACTCTTTCCCTGTTTTGTCAACATAGTAGTCGTACTGAACACGGTAATTATCTACCATGGGATAGCCGTAAATATAGGCGTCATGGGTTATTGATTTTATCGAATCAAGAGGTAATCTTTCTATTAATTCATTGGCAGTAATTGTTCTTGCTGGCTCATTTTTGCAAGCGGACATTAAAAAAACCAATACCATAATGGATACTAGCTTTGTCAGGTCTTTAAGTTTCATAATTTATGGCTATTGTTTGATTTATTGAATTGATATTTAACTTCGATGATTTGCGTGGCTTGCAAATTATCCAGCAAAGGATCTAATGGGCCGTACACTATTAAAAACACATGCCAACTTTTTCCAGGGATGGATTGCGGTCAGTTGTGTTAAAACCTATAGTTTCTTTCGTTGCGAAATAGACATCGATAGAACTATCGGGAATGGTTTTATTCCTTTGGTTTGACGACCAACTGAAGGGAATATTGGATCTGTTTGTAATTGGGGCTTTGTTTGGATATCATAAGTTGTAACTGCCCAAAAGTCGTTTACTGGCACATTTGGTGAAAAGGTAATTTTGTGGGTTTTAGAACCGTCCATTGCTTTTTTTTGCATCGACGCTTGCGTGTATGAACATTTGGCATTTCGAAGCTAACTTCAATGAAGTTACAGCTATTTTTGATACGAGCTGAAACACTCAATAATCCTTTGACAGCCAATTGATTTATATATGCCATTTCCCCTTATACCTGTGTTAGTTTCAGGAGTGACCCAAAAGAGGCAAATTTTTGATTCATTCTTAACGGTTTCAACCAGGAAAAAAAGAAAAAACATCCTCTGAGTAGCCTGCTCCAATATAGCAGGATTTGGCGAACTATTGGCCAAGTTTGAACAGGAAGTTTGAGTGGCCGGCATGAGTAAGAGCACACTGAGCAACTAGTCAAGGCAATTGGCCAAATGGCTATTCCGGATGAGTACGTGGAGGATTTCGCCAAAAACAACAGCAGACAGAATTTTTTATTTCCTGCACATCAACCCAAGAATTGGCAATTGATATGGGCTCCGTTGATGAGGTTGTCCAAATCGATTCTACCTACAGCATCGCGTCCTTGGTGCAACGGGTGGGCAGAAGTGGTAGGAGAGACGGACAGCCTAGCGAGATACTTTCGCCAGGAGATTATAAGGCGACGATTTATTACACCTGTAAAAATTTGGCAGTTGGATCGGAAATCGTATTAAAGTAGGGGCAAAACTCCACAAGTTCGAGAATTGAAGTGGCACATGATCCTCCTTTTGAAGGTATTGAATTTGACCGGTTTCCCCTCCAGGAGTCTTATGAAAATAAGTTTAAGCCTATGGAACTTGGAACAGTATATCTGGGAAAGGGTATTGTCCCCATCGCTTTGAAGAGTACCGAGATAAAAGGACCGGAGCTTGTAGATTTTAGGCTGCTTGTGCTGGAGAGAATCCGGTAGGAAAGAGGGCTTTCAAATTCGCATTTTTAGGATATGTCCACTGGCGTAGCGGAATGAACGGGATAAGTGTTTTGGAATGGCCGAATTTTTTGGGATAGAGGTGATCATGGATGAGAATAAATTTACTCGATACCCATAATCTGCGGTCAAGCATTATCGGATCCTTTGCCTTTTGCCGACAAAAGTCCCGGCCGGCATATCCCTGATAGTAAGGGAGCTTTCACATTACCACGAAACGTATTCGATCTTTTGGGTCGTATGCCGAAGCCAAATACGGGTAAACTGCGATGCAGCCTTGAAATATCTTTTGTTAATCTTATTTAGATTAATTACAATTAAAATGTATTTTTGCCGCGGATATAAAATTCGTAATGAGAGTTCTGCGTTGTTCGATTGCCTTTTTTTGGGTGACTTTTGGATATATTTTGATCGGTTATGCCCAAAGTGGGAGCGTATCTGGGAAACTTGTTTTCGATGATGGTCTACCGGTAGCTTTTGCCACCCTACATCTCCCAAAACTCAACAAGCATATATTGTCCGACGAAAAGGGAAATTATGAGTTTGCTGAAGTTCCCTTTGGGATTCACCAACTCGAAATCTCCAGTATCGAAATCCAAAAAGGCATATTCGACATCGAGGTTTCGAATGCAAGCCATGAGCGTCGGTTTGTCCTCCAGCGATCCGCTGATCAACAACTGGAAGAGGTTTTGGTACATGATGCCTCCATCAAGGAGGAGATTGAAGAGACGGGCTTTGCCGTAAATGTGATCGAAACCAAAAGAGCTTCGCTGCAATCCCTTCAAACCAACGATTTGCTCAATCGATCAGTGGGAGTGAAGGTCCGTCAGAATGGTGGACTCGGCTCTGCGGTTGCCTATAACCTAAACGGCATGTCGGGCAACTCCGTCCGCGTATTTATCGATGGTATTCCCCTTTCGACTTACGGAAATTCTTTCAGCCTAAACAGTATTCCCCCAGCTCTGATCGATAGAATCGAGGTGTACAAAGGCGTCATTCCGGCGCATCTTGCCGACGATGCCCTGGGCGGGGCGATCAATGTTGTCCTCAAGAAGAGTGTCGGCACCAACCTGACAGCTTCGCTGTCCTATGGGTCTTTTAATACCCAGCAGGCGAACCTCAGCGGAAGTTATAGAAACGCTGAGACGGGATTTACGGTCAAAGGCTCAGGTTTCTTTAATTATTCTGACAATGACTACGAGGTTTGGGGGAAATTTGTCCGGAATATCCTTCCAAATGGGCGATACGAATATGTTCGGGCAAGACGCTTCAACGACGCCTACAAATCCCTGGGGGGATTGATGGAAGTGGGTTTTACGGGAGTAAAATGGGCCGACATTTTTCTGGTCGGGTTCAATGCCTCTGAAGAATACAAGCAAATCCAACATGGTACCTACATGACAATCCCCTACATGGGGCGATTTTCCGAGTCCTCATCGAAGGTACTCAGTCTCAATTACCGCAAGGCAAATCTGGGAATCAAGGGCTTGGAACTTACCTTCAGCGGGATGGTCAGTGATCGTAACCAGGTTGTCAACGATACGGTGCGTTGGAACTACGACTGGTTTGGCAATCTTAGCATCGGACTGAACGGTGAACCCATTCGTCGCCCCTCAGGAGCGCAACAGGGAGCCCCGACAATCAACCACATCCGGCGCAACATCGGGACATTTCGCGGGGGGCTGAATTACGAATTGTCCAAAAATCACCGCTTTGTATGGAGCCACATGTACCAGCAGATGGACCGGAGCGAGCGGGATGAAATGCGCCCGGCCAATGAACGTGAGTTTATCGGAACCAGATATTTGGTCAAAAATGTCGCCGCTTTGGCCTATGAGTTCACCGGCCTTGATTCGAAGTTGAAGTCCAATCTTTTTGGCAAATACTATCAGCAAAGCATCGATCGAATGGATCCGGTCTTGGTTAACCAAGGGGGAGAGCTGGTGAAAGTCGAAGACCGACTGGTTAGCAGCCGCCATACCACTGGCTATGGCTTGGCTTTATCCTACTTGGCAGCCCAGAAATTTACCCTGTTGGCCTCTGCCGAAAAGGCGGTGAGAATGCCTTCAGAGAATGAGATTTTCGGAAGCCCGGGGGACAACATCGTCGAGAACATCGGCATCAGGCCGGAAATCAGCAATAACCTCAACTTGGGCGCCAGGGCTACCGCCTGGGAGGTTCCGCAACAGCATCGGCTAACCGTCTATGTTTCCGGGTTCGTCCGGGATACCCGGGACAAAATCGTCCAGCGGATCAACCCACGCATGAATGACGCGGTACAAACCAACCCTTACGAAAATCTGGGCAAGACCAAGTCCATCGGCTTTGAGAGTGAGTTGGGCTATGCCTTCCAAGACAAACTTAACGTTTCGGTGAATTTGTCCCGATTCAATTCAGTATTCAACATGAAGCTGGACCCCAATGGCAACCAATATTCCTACTACAATCAGCAGCTTCCCAACGAGCCCTTTTTCACGGTCAACAGCACCGTTCAATATGGGTTTAAGGATTTGGTTCAGCGGGGATCAGCGGTAAATGTCTACTACAGTTTCGCCTTTGTAGACCGCTTTTACACCACTTGGCTGGAGATCGAGGACTTCCGCACCCCGAGACAATACATCCAGGATTTGGGGCTCAATTATGTCTTTCCAAACAAGCGCCTGGTCATCAGCGGAGATGTCCGCAATATTTTCGACCGACAGGCCTATGACAATTTTGCGGTGCAGAAGCCGGGTCGCGGATTTTACCTTAAAGTCAATTATACAATCAACAATTTCTAACTATCACGATTACAGTATGAAAACACAATTTTTGAAGCTACGTATGCTGGGAGCAATGGTTGGAGCGGTTCTATTGAGCTCCTGCTCCGACAACGGGGGAGACCCGGTCGTTCCACCTGCCGAAACCGAAGACCGTTGGATCACGGTGGCCGGAGCCTTGATGGGCACCAATCCCGGCGACGGCAATGGAGGTACCATGGTTTATGCACTCACCAAGGAGGAGGCCAAAAACCCAGATACACAGATCAATGTCTATGACCAGGGATTTGGGGTTCCGTCCAACCGCACCGCCAGGTTACAGTCGGCGGAGGACGGAAATACGCTGTTCAATATCGCCTATACCGGCGACAACGGAGGAGAGTTTTCCAAATACCAAGTGAATGGAGCAGACCTATTTCCAAAGGCTGACGTATCGGTCAACATCTCCCAATATGCGGGCACATCGCCGCGATGGGTGAAGCTTTTTGACGGGGACAAAACAGGTGTCGCCGTGAATGTGGCGAACATCGCGGCAAACAACGCTCCCGAAGGTACTTCACCCAATGCTCCTTTTGCCTATTATAGGGGTATGGCCACGGTCCTATCCTTGGACTTGGAAAATGCCCTGATCTCAGCCTTCAAACAGTATGAAATTCCTTTATCGGAAGATGAGGAATTGGCCGGTCATGCGATCTTTAGACTGGATGCCCCGGTATTGAACAAAGCAGGGGACAAACTCATCATCGGGACCTGGATGAGAAAATACAACGTGGCTACCGGTACTACCGAAAGTAATTTCGAAAGACTCGGAACCAAATCCGTGGTCGTGGATTATCCTTCCTTGGAAAATCCTACCGTCATTACTTCTTCCGTAGGCTTTGGGGATTGCAGCGGATACAGAAGTTTCAACAGCTTCCTGACGGAGGATGGCAGCATTTACCAGGCTACCCAACGCGATCCCAACGGTTCTCACATCCTTAAAATCACTTCCGCCAATCAGTATGACAACAGCTACGTCTTCAGCCTGGATCAGGCGCTGGGTGTGGAGGACGTCTACGTGGATGCCTGGAGATATGCTGGGAACGACAAAGCCGTGGCGCTTTACACTTATGGTGAAAGCTCCCAGGGATATATCGCGCTGGTGGACTTAAACGCCAAAACCGCAACGCAGGTGGATATACCCTACGATGCGGACTTGGATTTTGGACAGTATCAGGGCTTTGTCGTCGATGGCAGTGAGGTCTATGTTGCGGTGACTCCTACCGGTAAAAACGGAAATATCTACATCATCAACACGCAGACCGGTGCCGCGACCCAAGGAGCTACTTTGGTCAACGAGCCAGGAAACCATTACATCGGGATCTTCTGACCCTGAGTCTTTGGAGGCAGGGACCAAATCATTATCCCTTAGCCTACTGCTGTCCAACGACTACTAGGGACAAAGGGGGAGACCGGAACTTGTTTCGGTCTCCCTTTTTTAGTACATCCGGGGAGCCATTTCCGGAATCATGAGCCTGAATCCATCTCGATGAGGAATTCGACGCAGGTGGCCAGTCCAAGGAGCTTCAAAGAAAGAAAAAGGCAACATGCGTAACCATCTTGGCAGGATTCGATTTCCATATAGACCTGAAAGGCCGAAGGGATTTGCTTGACAAGCATAAAACAAACTCTCTATATGCTGATGCCGGGATGTTTGCGGAGAATTCTTGTAGACTGCCACAATCAATGCCGTCGTGGCTTTGGGCATTAAAGACCAAGTTGGGGTCGTCACTCCGGGTGCGGTTGCCTACATCTCGGTTTTTGATGGAAACCTGAAAACAGGCAGAAAAAAATCACTTTTCCAATTGAAAAAGGCGATCAGTGAGGTTGTCTTCAAAAACAGGAAACTTCGCGTGCCTCTTCATTCACTGGACCGTGAACCGTTCATTCGTTTTACCACATTCACTGACGGAAATCCAATGGTTAATGGTTTATACTTCGGTTCAGCCGGGTGGGTCTGACAGCAAACGCACCCGATCATGTTCTTTAGGTTCAAATATTTTCCGGTATTCTTCCATGGTTTGGATGATCTCTCTTTCCAGATCTTCCAGTCCTTCGCAGGCTGCCTTTAGTAAGTTCATGTCTATCTCCAGATCAAAAAACAACAGAGTAGGCCGGCATTTGGCGCTGTCGTCCTTCACCAGCTTATACACCACCACCCATCTTCCGAAGACCGTGACCTGCTGGTCGTGTGCGATGCCTGAGTGCATACGCGTTGCGATACTGTCATGAAGCGTGGTCATTTTGGAGAGGTTGTTGGCCACGTTAGTCGGGTCTTCGGCGCATGCAAAATCAAAATCCCTTGATGCAAACTCGACTCTCAGGATTGTCTCATTCATCGTCTTCGTGCCTTTCTGGTACGGGCGAGGGGTTTGCCTTCCTTATCCTGAGCCTCTTTCTGGGCTCCTGGGTTTGATTGAAAAACACCTGGCAGTGCATCAGGTAATAGGATTCTATCCCGCCAATATTGTGGTATATGATGTCCTCGGGTCCCCGAAGTTCTTTTCTTAGACTGCCACTTTCCAGGTAGTATGTCAAGACCTCATAGGCAAGGGATCAGTCGTTTGAATTGAATCTGACAATATCCAGAAATGTGTAATAGTCTGCTGTCATTGGAAAAAATCGCTATTCGCTATAGATACTAAATATAAATTAATTATAGTTTCAAGCGCGAATTGCGGTATAAAAAGTTCTGGTTTACACTTGGCGCCAACGAAACTTTTTCCGTCCGCATGGGGCCCATCGGTTGCAGCAATCCCTTTTTCTACGAGACGGGGTTGGTCGGATGGATACGATTCAAACGTTCCGTTGCACGTCAAATCTCGCCCCCCATTCGGTTCTTGGTGTGACCATTAGTTCCCGCACGGACCCACATTTGGGCTTCACCAAAGACGACGACTGTCATGAATCGAGAAGCTCAAAGTCCCGTGTTTTCCAGAAATGTGCCGCCCTCGCTGGATCAGGTAAAGGCTTATTTCAATTTTCTTCTTGTCCCCGATGCGGAAGCTGAAATCTTCTATTTCTACTACCAGGGCATGGACTGGCGAAGTGAGACCGGAAGTCCGATAAGGGATTGGATAATGGTTGCAGACGAATGGGTCTGGAATCTGGAAAACTGACGTTTTTCGTTTCCACAAGAGACGCTTTTCGATGGTAGGCTGATGGCTTGCCGCTGGTATTCCCATTGCGTCGTGGCAATGAGCAAGATGTAGGATTGTCTGACGCCAATCCATCTTGCAAACACTCC
>CAZTJM010000178.1:0-4400 GCA_964613865.1 uncultured Limnohabitans sp.
CACGATGAACTTCACCGAGTTCACCTCGGACCAATATTTCAGCGTGAGGTATCGCCATGCTTTTGAGGGCTTTTTGCTCAATTCCATTCCGCTGATCCAGCGACTCAAATGGAGGCTGGTAGGCAACGCGAATGTACTCTGGGGATCTGTGAAGGACTACAATGTGGAGAATGTCCCCGTCTTCGATCCGGACGGTAATCCATTGGATACCTTTGGGCGACTGGATTTTGGGAATCCGTATCTGGAATTGGGCTATGGCATAGAAAATATCTTTAAGTTTTTCAGAGTGGACTTTTTCCACCGCATGACCTACTTGGATAATCCGGGAGCGAAGCCATTTCATGTGAAAATCAGCGCGCAGTTTATTCTCTAATTTTTTTGAAAATTTTAGTTGAAAGACTGTTAAACCGTTGGCTTTGTGAGAATTGATTCTTAAGTTATAGGACAATTCTAAAGTCAAATAAAATGTCAATAGCCCTGAGACGCCTCAAATTGATCCTGCTAAGCGTTTTAATTGTGATTTTGGCTCTGCCTTCAGAAACTTTTGCACAGAATGAGCCCCAAACATTCACTGCAAAAAATGCTGTTTACCTTGATCTTGGAGGTAATGCAGGTCAGTATGCCTTTACGTACGGTAGGCTTATTCATCAAAAAGGTGTTTTAAAGGTGATGGGTAGTGTAGGTTTTTCGCTCTGGGCAGATCGTGTAGAAGGATCAACTGTTTTTAACCCCGCAGTTCCTTTGGAAGTTTCTGGCCTTATAGGAGGCGGTAATCATCACTTCGAACTAGGTTTAGGTGTAACTCCTCACTTAGCCACGAGTTTAGATTTTGATACAGAAACATCAGAATTAGAAGATAAAGTGGTGTTTGGTTCTCTCATTCCTTTAAGAATCGGCTATAGATACCAAAAACCAGAAGGTGGATTCTTTTTTAGAGTTGGTTATACGCCATTTTTTAATGTCCCTGTAGGAGGTAGAGAAGATTGGGTTTTTACACCAATTTTTGCAGGAATAAGTTTTGGTAAGAGTTTTTGAGTTGGGTTAATACTTTTTGAAACAATCAGGAAAGGAATTTTCCATTTTGATTCTACTTAACTTTTTCATCTGGAGGAGAAGAAATCGAATATCATTTCCACATTCCCTTCCCCTAAATTTTTCCTTTGCTAGGCGGTTTTGCATATTTGCAGCTTAAACCCTTTGCCTGTTTGTATGGGCAGAAAAACAACAACACATGTCTGATCAAATCAAAATCACCCTTCCGGATGGCTCCGTGAGGGAGTACGAAAAGGGAACTAACGGGCTACAGATTGCTGCAAGTATCAGCGAGGGTTTGGCGCGGAATGTCCTTGCTGCCAAAGTAAACGGTCAGGTTTGGGATGCTACCCGGGCCATCGACTCAGATTCCACTTTGCAATTGCTTACTTGGAACGATCTGGAAGGAAAAAACACCTTTTGGCACTCATCCGCCCACTTGATGGCGGAGGCGCTGGAAGCCTTGTATCCAGGCACTAAGTTTGGCATCGGTCCTCCCATCGAGACTGGATTCTACTACGATGTCGACTTCGGCGACCACAAGCTGGAAGGCGATGAGCTGGAGAAGATCGAGCAGAAGATGATCGAGCTTGCCAAAGCGAAGAATGAGTATATCCGCAAGGAAGTCAGCAAGAAAGACGCAGTAGCTTATTTCGAGGACAAAGGCGATGAGTACAAGCTCGATCTTTTGGAAGGTTTGGAAGATGGTTCGATTACCTTTTACCAGCAGGGCAATTTCACGGATCTTTGCCGCGGTCCGCACATCCCGAATACAGGGTTTATCAAAGCCGTCAAGCTGACCAATATTGCTGGAGCTTATTGGAGAGGGGATGAGAAGCGCAAGATGCTGACCCGTATTTATGGGGTGACCTTTCCAAAAGCCCAGGAGCTGAAAGACTATTTGACTTTGCTTGAAGAAGCCAAAAAGCGTGACCACCGTAAGATTGGCCGTGAATTGGAGCTATTTACTTTTTCAGAAAAAGTCGGAATGGGATTGCCGCTGTGGCTTCCAAAGGGCACTTTGCTTCGCGAGCGCCTGATCAGCTTTATGAAGAAAGCGCAGGATAAGTCTGGTTATCAGCAAGTGACCACGCCGCATATCGGAAGCAAAGTGCTGTACGAAACTTCTGGTCACTACGAAAAGTATGGCAAGGATTCCTTCCAGCCGATCACCACTCCGCACGAGGGAGAGGCGTTTTTGTTGAAGCCGATGAACTGCCCGCATCACTGCGAAATCTACAAGCATAAGCCAAGATCCTACAAGGATCTGCCGATTCGATATGCTGAGTTTGGAACTGTTTATCGATACGAGCAAAGCGGAGAATTGCATGGTTTGACTCGTGTGAGAGGATTTACCCAAGACGATGCGCACATATTCTGTCGTCCAGACCAGGTGAAAGAAGAGTTTATCAAGGTGATTGATCTGGTACTCTACGTTTTCAAAGCCTTGGGATTCCAGGACTATACTGCCCAGATTTCATTGCGCGATCCTGAAAACAAGCAGAAATACATCGGGACTGACGAGGCTTGGGAGAAAGCGGAATCTGCGATCATTGAAGCAGCTGCCGAAAAAGGACTAGAAACCGTCACTGAACTGGGTGAAGCCGCATTTTACGGACCAAAGCTTGACTTCATGGTGAAGGATGCTTTGGGAAGAAAATGGCAATTGGGAACCATCCAGGTGGATTACCAGTTACCCGATCGTTTCCAGTTGGAATACATCGGGTCGGACAACCAGAAACACCGGCCTGTGATGATCCACCGCGCGCCTTTTGGGTCGCTGGAGCGGTTCGTGGCCGTTTTGATCGAACACTGCGCAGGCGATTTTCCACTTTGGCTTTCTCCCGAACAGATAAATATTCTGCCTATCTCCGAAAAATACATCGCCTATGCGGAAGAGCTGAAGGCAATCTTGGACGAAGCTGGAATAGCGGGAAACATCGATAATAGGGATGAAAAGATCGGTCGAAAGATCCGGGATTCGGAGGTCAAAAAGGTGCCTTTTATGCTGATCGTGGGTGAAAAGGAACAGGAAGAACAAAAAGTATCCGTGCGAAAGCATGGGCAGGGGGACTTGGGAAGCTTCTCGATAGGAGAGTTTATCCAGTATTTTCAGGGGATTATTTCAGAATCCCTGAGTAAGCAGTAAAAACGTAATATTTTATTCTGCTTTTTAGAATTAGAAATAATTCCGATATTTGCAGGCAATTTCACAAGAAACAACCAAAGCTAACTTGAGCCAAAGACCATACCAGCAACAAAGAGGAAGACAAGAAGAACCTTATCGAATCAATCACAAAATAAGAGTTCGTGAAGTAAGACTAGTAGGCGATTTCGTCGAAGGCGGAAACGCAGTTTTGCCTATCGAAAAGGCCATCAAACTGGCCCAGGACAACGAACTTGATCTTGTCGAAATTTCTCCAAATGCCGACCCTCCAGTATGTAAGATCATCGACTATGCGAAGTTTAAATACGAGCAAAAGAAGAAACAAAAGGAGATCAAGGCCAATGCAGCCAAGGTTGTTTTAAAGGAAATCAGATTCGGACCTAATACCGATGATCACGACTTCAACTTCAAACTGAAGCATGCAATCAATTTTCTGAAAGAAGGAGCAAAAGTAAAGGCCTACGTACACTTCGTCGGTCGCTCGATTGTCTTCAAGGAAAGGGGAGAGATGCTGTTGTTGAAATTCGCGCAGGAGCTCGAAGACCACGGAGTGGTGGAGCAAATGCCGAAGTTGGAGGGAAAACGGATGAACATCTTTATCGCTCCGAAGGCCCATAAGAAATAATTTCAACCAACTAAATACAGCAAAATGCCAAAAGTAAAAACCAAATCCAGTGCAAAAAAGCGGTTTGCCCTCACGGGAACCGGCAAAATCAAAAGGAAACACGCTTTCAAAAGCCACATCCTGACGAAAAAATCTACCAAGCGTAAGCACAACTTGACCAAAACTGGTCTGGTACATACTTCTGACGAAGGTAGAGTAAGAGACATGTTGAAGATCTGATCTTTAGCCTCATCTCTTTAAAATTTAAGGTTCATTAATTCACCAGATGCTTTGGTAAAAAAGATTCCGAATCGCTCGGAACACCAAGTGTCAAAAATCAAAAAACTATGCCTAGATCAGTAAACGCTGTAGCGTCCAGAGCAAGAAGGAAAAAAGTGCTAAAGGCCACAAGAGGTTATTTCGGAAGAGGAAGCAACCTATGGACTGTAGCAAAAAACAAGTACGAGAAGGGTCTTCAGTACGCTTACAGAGACCGTAAAGCGAAGAAAAGAGAATTCAGAGCTTTGTGGATTCAGCGTATCAACGCCGGTGCTAGAGAGCACGGTGTGTCTTATTCTCAATTGATGGGTCTGCTTA
>CAZTJM010000178.1:4410-9276 GCA_964613865.1 uncultured Limnohabitans sp.
ATCGAACTTAACAGAAAGGTTTTGGCTGATTTGGCAATGAATCACCCAGAGGCATTCAAAGCTGTAGTTGAAAGAGTGAAATAAGGTCGGCACATCCTTATTTTGCGGAAAGCCTTCCCCTCGGGAAGGCTTTTTTTATTTTGAGGCGGGTGGCGTTTGCTTTGCGCTTTTAGGGAGGCATTGACTTTTTAGCTAAAAAAGCTGGAAAATCCCATAAGCCGAGACCGATAGGATCGAAACTGCACTGATCCAGAACATCAAGTCTGACCAAAAGCCTGGAGTCAGTTTCAAGTCCCGATTTTTAGCCCGGAATTTTATCGCCGCCGCAACAACGATTAGCAGCAAAACAGAGGCAACAAGCCCTCCGGAAAGCACCATGATCCCAGGAAGCTTGATGAAAAGATAGGTGATTGTCCAAATGACGGGAAAGGCCCAAGCTAAAACTCGAACCGATTTTTTCCGTTGGCGTTCGTCGTCTCTGCGCATCCATCCAAACTCACAAAAGACATCGGGATAGAGCCTCGACCAGTAGGCGAGAGATGCGAAAATGCTGGAATACAGCGCAAAAAAGGCTCCGGCCAAATAGATCAGCCGAGCATCGGAGCCGAGAGATTGGGTATAGATGGAAGCGAGATAGGTGATCAGGTCGTTTCCATCGGGAAACTCGCCTTGTCCGTAGAGTATCGCAGCCCCCAACAGATAAAAGGCAGCTGTGACCAAAGTATAGATCACCATGGCCAAAAAAGCATCCAAATACATGATCTTGATCCATCCCCGAGCACGTTTTTTCCAAGTTTCAGAGCCGTCATTTTGACCTACGAATGCCGCGTAGCCCTTTTCCTGGCACCAATAGGTGTAAGCGATGATTTCATCACTCGCGACCCCTGTGATCCCAAATGCCGCGATAGCGACGAAAATAGCCTCTTGGGGTAGGTCAAAAGTCAAACCGGACATGACTTCTTTGAATGAAAATCCAAATGGTGTATAGAAAATGGCAACCAAGGAAGCAATGGTAAAGAGTGTAAATCCAAATACCATCAGAGTAGATGCCTTTTCGATCAAGCGATAGTAGTTTTTGTATATCAAAAGTGCGAGGCTAACCGCCAAGAGGATCAACCAGGCGGTCACAGGAAGTGTTGGAACGATCAAATTCAGCACAATCGCTGACCCTCCCAGCATTCCACCTATTTGCAATATTTTGAGGGAGGTCAGAATAAAAGTAGACCATACTGCCCAATTGCTTCTTCCAACTTTTGGCCCAGACAGTTGGTTGAACTCATGCATCAGGGAATTGCCGGAGACAATCGAATTCTTGCCAAACTCCAGTTGAATGGCCACCTTGACCAAGCAGCTTACCAAAATCACCCAAAAGGTGACGAAGCCAGCTTTGGCACCGAGTAAGGTAGTGGCGATCAGCTCGCCGGAGCCCACGATAGATGCAGATAGGATAAATCCCGGGCCGAGAAATCGGAGTTTTCCAAAAAACGAACTCGGTGGGTCTTGGATTGTTTTTGGGTTCATTGACAAGGAATATAGCCAAATTAATCCATCCTTGAGTTAAGATTGAAACTAACGAGCGATCAAAAGTGAGATGCAAAATGTCGATTTGAGAGAAATAGAACACATCACGTGTGCGCGTCTGACTTTCGCTTAAAAAACTCGACGTGGACCACTCTCCATGGCCATAAAAAGAAAAAAGGCTTCCGTTTCCGAAAGCCTTTGTAGTCCCGAAAACTTTCGGGAGGAGTTGAACCCGTGTCCGCCGCGGCAGATATGAACCCTGCGCTCTAACCAACTGAACTGCCTTAGCCTCTTGAAGAAAGCACATTGGCTTTCACCCATTGGCGCCAATTCCGGTCTTCAGGTATTTTTCGCGCTGGATCGCGTCTGACTTTCGCTTAAAAAACTCGACGTGGACCACTCTCCATGGCCATAAAAAGAAAAAAGGCTTCCGTTTCCGAAAGCCTTTGTAGCGAGGACGGGAGTTGAACCCGTGACCTCAGGGTTATGAATCCTGCGCTCTAACCAACTGAGCTACCTCGCCGTATTTTTATTAATTTATCCAGATATTGATTTTTGAAATTAATGGTTAACTTAAAGCACCATCGAATTTCCAAAAAGCAGGCTTTTTCCGTGTGAAATCAGCCATTTTGAGCCCCCCTTCGAAAGGGAATGCAAATATGAGGTCTTGTGCTCTGAAATGCAAGTTCAGTTTTGAGAAAAAGTGTGAAAAAGTCGCCTTTAAATTACTCCATCATGGTCAAAAATAAGTTTGTCGCTGATTATCAAATAAATGCTTCCAAGAAAATTGTTTTCCATTATTTAAGTACTGCCAGCGGATTGGAGGAGTGGTTTGCGGATGAAGTTCGGATTGACGAGGACAAGAATTATATTTTCAATTTTGACAATGAGGATCACCACGCCCGATTGAGTTCACTGAGAACCAACCTGCACGTGAAATTCGATTTTTTCGATCCCAAAAACCCAAATGAAGCGGACCATTCCTTCATCGAGTTCAAGCTTGAGGAGAACGAACTGACCCAATCCCTCTTTCTAAAAGTGATCGACTACTCCAACGACTACGAAGAGGAGGAGCTTGAGGCGATTTGGGATGGGTTGATTTCGAAGCTAAAGGAAATAATAGGTGGGTAAATTGCCTTCAAATTGCCAACTTTGAACTCCGCCTCCGGAAAATCGTTTTCCAAGCGGGGAAGTTTGCACGGATGAAAAAACTCGATAAGCTTATTTTGGGGTCTTTTTTGGGGCCTTTTTTATTAACCTTTCTAGTCGTTGACTTCATTCTGCTGATAGTCAACATGCTCAAGTACTTCGACGAGATCTTCGGGAAGGGGCTAGGCTTTTGGATATATGCAGAGCTGATCGGCTATTTTGTAATCAGCATTTCTCCTATGGCTTTGCCGCTCGCAGTGCTGCTGTCCAGCCTGATGACTTTTGGTAATCTGGGGGAGCACTTTGAACTTACAGCCATTAAAAGCAGCGGGATCTCCCTGATCAGGGCAATGAGACCCATCGGCATTTTCGCCGTCTTGCTCACAATATCCGCCTATCTTTCCAACAATTATTTGGTGCCAAAGGTCAACCTGAAGACGTTTAGCCTCCTCTATGACATCCGTATGAAATCGCCGGCCTTGGATATCAAGGAGGGCGTTTTTTACGCAGGCATACCCAACTACAGCATCAAGGTCAACAAAAAAATGGATGACGTCCGACTTCGGGATATCATTATCTACAACCATGCTGGGCAGGAGGGAAACTTAAACATGACTTTGGCGGACTCCGGCAGAATGGAGACTTTTTTTAACGACAGCTACCTCAAGCTAACCCTTTACAATGGCCAGAACTATAAGGAGGAGCGCCAAACTCGGGGAATCAGTGAACCTCCCGTGGAGTTCTCCAGAACCCAGTTTGACGAAAACGTCATCATATTTGATCTGGATGCTTTTCAGCTTAGCAGGACTCCGGAAGATCTCTGGTCCACCAACCGGGCGATCAAGAATATCTCACAGATCCAGCTTGGGCTAGACTCGATCACTACGCTGGTCAATGACCTGAAATTTCAAAATTACACCACGGCACAAAGCATCTATAATTTTTTTGGAAAAGAGCGCAAGCTTACACCCTCGGAGGAAATAAGGAACCGAAAAACGAGGGATGATGAATTAAGAAAGGCAAAGATCGAGCGGGAGAAAGCGGAAAAGGACTCCCTAAAAGCCCTGGAAAAAGACAGAGATTCTGTGGCCGTAACTCAAAATGATTCGACAAAGCCTGTCGATCCAAAGGTATACCTAGCGACCAGTTCAGAATCGCCGAAGTCAGACTCTATTTTCAGTCGAAATCCTAAGGTGAAAATTGCACTGCGGGATTCGCTTTCTTCCGACTCGACCATGGTCAGTCCTTCTATTCCTAATCAGAACACCGTCCCTGTGAAGGCCAAAAGAACTGCACCCCTTACGGATGAGGAACGGGCAAAGATCGATTCGGTCGTGGTAAAAAGAGGCTACATATCCAATGCCTATACCATGGCGCTAAATAACTCGCGAAACCTCAAAAACTCCTTCGATGTCAAGAAAAGCCAAATTGAAAGCCATCAGCGGGAATACAGGAGATACGAGATAGCCTGGTATCAAAAATATACGCAGGCTATTGCCTGCTTTGTGATGTTTCTGATCGGTGCACCCCTCGGTTCTATCATCAAAAAGGGAGGGCTCGGAATGCCGGTTTTGATTTCGATTATTTTCTTTATCCTATTTTATATGTTGACTATCACCGGCGAAAAGTGGGCTAAAGAAGGGATAACAGATCCGCTATTTGGAACGGTTTTCTCAAACCTATGCCTACTTCCTTTTGGATTGTTCTTCCTGAGGCAGGCAAGAAAGGACGCAAGGCTCTTCGAGGCGGATTTTTATTCGGGTCTTTGGAAAAAAGTGTCCGCTTTTTTGCCCAAACGTCCAGCAAAGTCCAAGTGATTGTTTACTTTCCAAAATATTAATCTTACCTTTGTAGCTGTTTTATAAAATTTAGCTAAACATGTATTTAACATCAGAGAAAAAACAAGAGTTGTTTCAGAATCATGGACGGTTAAAATCTGCTACTGATACAGGATCTCCTGAGTCACAGATTGCCCTCTTCACCCACAGAATCCAGCATTTGACTGAGCACCTGAAGTCAAACAAGAAGGATCACTCCTCTAGACTGGGTCTGCTGAAGCTGGTAGGTAAGAGAAGAAGCCTACTGGACTACCTCCATAAGATAGACATAGTGCGCTCCAGAGCTATTATCGCAGAGCTCGTCATCAGAAAATAATCCTTTCGGTAAGGTTCTCTATTTTAGAGAACCTTACTTTTT
>CAZTJM010000179.1:0-9226 GCA_964613865.1 uncultured Limnohabitans sp.
CCGTTTCCCCCACCCGGGCGACCGCGCGCGACTACTTCGAGCTGACCAAGCCGAGAGTGGTCTCCCTGATCGTGTTCACCGCGACTGCACTAAAAGCGATGGTTGGTTTAGAAATGTATCTTTCAAAAGCTTCTATCTCTAAAACGTCCAAAGAACTCATAAAAATCCGAGCTTCACAAATCAATGGTTGTGCCTATTGTATCAACATTCATACTCAAGACGCAATTAAAAATGGCGAAACAAATCAACGGATTTTTTTACTGAATGCTTGGAGAGAAACTGAAGACATTTTTACGGACGAAGAAAAAGTAGTGTTGGCGATAACAGAAGAGATAACATTAATCCATCAAAATGGATTGTCAGATGAAACCTATTCAACCGCATTACAGTTCTTCAGCGAAACTCAAATTGCAGATATTATAACTGCCATAATTGCGATCAACCTCTGGAACAGGGTTGTATTAAGCACCCACTTGCCAATAGGACAAAGTCTTGCATAGTGGACTATAATAAAAGAAGCAGGTTATTTAACCTGCTTCTTTTTAAACCGGCGACCTGATAAAAGTAAATGAGTGATTTTAAATATTGGGTAATCATTTCAAATCCCACCCCGTCTAAACAATAATTTGACTACTCCCAGACGGGGGATTTCCAAGTCCACCACTGATTGAGCTACCTCTCATTTAAATCCTGTCCCGCAGGATTGTGGAGGACAAGCCGTAATAATCTTTTTGGAGAAGATTTTAGGTTTGTGTGAGCTTGCGGGGCTGGGGTGAGGTAGGAGAAGAGTAACTTAGAAAAGCGAATTGTTCTCACAATTCCTGTCAGGAGAGGGACTGACAAACTTCCGCCAGTCAAAGGGTAAATGAACTACCACTGGTAATGAATTCGTCCAAACAAATGGCTTGACTACAGCCAGTTGGGACCTGGAATGAGCTATCCAATAAAAAATGTACAAATAATCAAAGTCGCTGTCATATAGGATTACCTTTTTTCCGATAAACTAATAAGATTGATGGAGCGCATCAATTCATGTTTTTAAATGTCTCTTTAGGCTTTCAAGTTTTTAATCCTGACTACGATGGTTTTACAAATGTTTGTTTATTGGATTTCCCTATTTTTTATATCCCTAAATACAGAAATCCAGGTGAGTCACGACTATTTGCCTGAGATCCCAGCATCAAGTATCGCGGAAGGCGCCCAGTTGTTTACTATAAAGGGTGAGTATTTGACAATCAGAGACTTTCTGGTGTCTGATGATGCCTACTATTTAACTCCAGGAGAAGAGGAATCGAAGGGCTTTGCAACTTCCATCATCAAGGTGAATAGAAGAGGGGAGTTTTTGGGGGAGATTTACCGATCTTCTGATGGTTCTATTATTCAGGGGATTGCAATGGATTCGGTTAGAAATACATTGTTTTCAATCCATGCGAAAAAGATTGCAGTGATTGATTTGTCGACATGGAAGGTTCAGAAAGTTGTTGAATTTGAAAAGGGAATCGAAAACGCTGTTTTCTTTCAGGGAAAATTAGCCCTGACAAGATTTGAGGTGCAAAAGGATTCCAAGCATTACTATTTGGAAATGTATGACCCTGAATCCCTCAAATTAATTCAGGAGAGTTTGAAATTGTCCTTTAAACTCGAAGATAACCCTGCAATCAAAAACATGGCAAGACATTCTTCGCTAATAGAAAATGATGGGGAGTTGTGGGTGTCGATAGGAGAGGTGAATGACGTATATTCTTCTAAAAATCAATTTAAAGGCCCGATAATTTCATTTAGTAATTTATATCAGGGCAGGCAGCCCTCAGCTGACATATTATTCTCAGCCAATCAGGGGATTGTCGGCCGGTTTGCCACCACTGGTTTCAGATACATGAATCATTGGTATACATTTTTTTATGATCTGAAGGAGCAAAAACAATTTTTAAGTCGAGTAGGTGCTGATTCTGGAGTTTATGATGACTTTCATAGATCAGGCAACTACAGTCTTCAATTTACCAATTCCGGTAACCACTTGTTTTCATATCAAAAACCCAAAATGAATGAAGATTCCATCACCGTTATCCTTTTCGATATTAAGTCTTAGTATGTTCCAATTTTTGGGATGTGCCAGCATCCCTGAAGACGGGGTATTGACATCGGTATCTATCCCAAATGATATCGAGCGGGGTCTTCAGATTTCCGCTCTGCCTGGAACTGTCAAATATGTTGAATTGGAAACCACCGAAGACTCATTTATTTCTTTGATTCAGGATATTCAGTTTCATGAAGGGCTATTTTATGTCACGGATTTCCCCGGCAAAATACTAGTGTTTGACCAATCGGGGAGATTTATCGGGAGGATCGGAAAGGAAGGTGAGGGACCCGGTGAGTTTTTCCAAATGTCTTCCATGGTGATCGATGGCGCCAAAGGGAATATCCATGTTTCTTCCCAGAATCGGCTGATCACCTATTCCGTTCAAAATGGGTTTATTGAAGAACATAAATACCCCTATTTTATTGATTACCTGACTATGATTGATGGGGGATTGAGCTTGATTGCAGCACACGACGGAAAGGAGGAAGGGGGCAAATTTGTCAACCGAAGAATCTTATATAAAGTTGATTCGGATTTTGGAGTGGTCGATTCCATGAATCTGGTCAGCGTGGAAACGGAAAAACCCACGGCGGCGACCTATCCCTATAAGCATTACATTTCCAGTATCGACGAAGAAGTATTCGTGTACTCCCCAGTTCTCATCAACGAAGGAATCCTGAGAGATACTCTTTTTAGATTTGAGGCCATGAAAATTGTGCCCGTTTTAAAACTCAATTTTGAAGGTCCCCTTTTTGACAAGAAAGACAGAAAATTGATCGTCATAAAAAACGTCAGTTATTCAAGAAACTATGTTTTGTGTGAGTATAGCAGGGCTGGGGAGGAGCGGCTTTTTTTGGGAAAGAGGGATGGAAGTTTCTCCGTCAATTTAAAAGCTGGCCTTACCTTGGAAAATGAAGAAATAGTCATGTTGAGACCATTTAAGTTAGCTGATGACGAATTTTATTTTGTCCAAAACCAAAAATTTTCCGGCAAGGCCGTAGAAGAACACAATCCTAAAATTGGGATTGTTCGTTTGGAATAAAAACCTTTAATGGGTGTTTATAAAACCTATTGCCCACTTTTGCGAAGGGGAAATTTCTCTTTTATGTCTCCTACATTTCATGGCGCTTCAAGAATTTTCTGGAAAGTCATCTGAGAAATCACGAAACGATCCCGTACTCGTGATAAAAGTGTGGGTTGGCCATCATCGGTAATGGTTGCTTTGGGACCAGTTCTGCTGTAGTTCAATAATTTAGGTCCAATCAGCCAGCGTAAGCCTAGATTGAACCCGACGTTTAAATTTGACCACTTCGCGATCGCCCTATTTTTTGGGAGAGAGCCTGTCCCGAGAATTTAATCCCGATCGTTAGAGAACCGGAAGCCCCCTTGCAAGGTTGCAAGTCTCCAGATTGTTTTTTTTTCTTCCGCCGCTGTTCGTGCTTCTTTTCCATTGCACTGGCGTCGATAATCCAGAACAAAGCGGTCGTTTGGCCCGTTCGTGGTCAGGGACTATCAATCTATTTTTTGTGATCAAGGATGACAACAGATATTATTGAATTGAATGACTTTATTGTCTTGGTAGAACAATCCAATTCCCAGAAGACGATTATCCAAGAATGTGAGATAGACGGGGAGGCCCTCGGCTTTGCGTTCTATAGTTCCGGCAACGTGGAGTTGGAGATTAAACATCAAAACCAAACCAAGATCGTCACCACGACTTCGGGTATTGCAATCTCCTTTTTTGGAAACAGCAAAGTAGGGTTCTCCCATAAGATCGGCCCCGACAAGCCACTGCAGTCTATCAGCGTCTTTTCGAGATTGAACAGCCTGCATTCACTTCCCCATGAGGAGCAGGAGGTTTTTAATGCCTGGCTCCCGGAATTGGTTAACCCCCAAGCGGATTTTGTGGAGGGGCCGAGGTTTTACATGACGCCTGACATGCAAGCCGCCGTCGGTAAGATTATGACCTGCCAATACAAGGGAATAACACGAAAGATGTTTTTGAAAAGCCAGGTGAATGAATTGCTGGCCCATTTTTTTGCCTACCTGTCCTCGGACAAAAGGGAACGACTCACATGCGAAGAAAAAGACAAACTGTTTTTGGCTAAGGATATCATAGAAAAAAATATGTCTAACCCACCTTCACTGAGCGAATTGTCGAAACTGATCGGCCTAAACAACAACAAGCTGAAGAAGAATTTCAAGGAGCTCTTCGGTGTTCCGGTTTTTAAATTCCTGCAGGAAGAGCGGCTGAATAAAGCTTACGAACTGTTGAGTGCCGGAAATGAGTCTGTCCAAGAGGTGGCTTGGTATGTCGGATATGATAGCCTAAGTTCCTTTTCCAATGCTTTTCAAAACAAGTTTGGAGTCCGTCCAAATGAAATCAGGCATCAATTCCTTTCAAACAAATCCTAATTCCTTTCCGACAAATCCTGGACGGGAAGTCGCCGCAACTTTGCTTCATCATCAATTCAAAAAGAATTCATTATGAAGGAGCAAAAAATCTTAGTCCTTGGTGGCAAGGGAAAGACAGGTCGGCGGGTAGTCGAAAGATTGACAGATTTGGGATACAGGGATGTCCGCATAGGTTCAAGATCTGCAGTCCCGTCGTTTGACTGGGAAGATGAAGCCACCTGGCCGGCAGTAGTCGAGGGGATGGAGTCGGTATATATTACCTTTCAGCCAGATTTGGCCATACCCTCAGCACTTGAAACGATCCGGAAATTCACATCCCTGGCGTCAGACATGGGTATTACGAAGATGGTTTTACTCTCTGGGCGGGGGGAGAAAGAAGCTCAAATATGTGAACAGGTCGTCATGAATACAGCCAAGAGGTGGACCATTGTACGGGCGAGCTGGTTCAATCAGAATTTTAGTGAAAACATGTTCCTTGAACCGATTCTGGCTGGGGAGATTGCCTTGCCCAGAGGCGGGATACTGGAGCCCTTCATAGATGCCGACGACATCGCCGATGTGGTTGTGGAGTCGCTGACCGATAGCAAACATGAGTGCCAAATCTATGAATTGACAGGTCCCCGGTTACTGTCTTTCCGGCAGGCAATTGCCGCGATCTCACAGGCTATTGGTCGTGATATCCGCTTTCGGGAGCTTACGCTTGAGGAACATGTGGACTTACTGAGATCCTACCAGTTGCCGGAAGACTACATACGTCTTGTAAACTACCTGTTTGCCGAGATCCTGGACGGGAGAAACTCTTCTGTAACCCACGATGTCGAAAGGGTTTTGGGAAGAAAAGCGAAGAACTTCTCCGAATACGTAAATGCGACTGCGGCGGGGAGTGCCTGGCATGCGGATCTCTCCGAAGCAAGCGGACGAAAATGATTGTTCCAAAGATTTCAGCGAGCCATCTTCGGGCAGTGTATGGGGGCATACTGGTGTGGATACTCGTATCTGCCGCATTTACATTGCTTGGGCAAGCTCCCGGGATAGAAGACCCAATCGATCAGCAAGGCCTGATAATCGGCCTCCTGATCATTCCTTTTGCGATACTTGCCGCTGCCATCTACTATAGACGGGGCAATCGGGACCATGGCCTGAAGGTAGGAGGCATCATGGTTCTCACCGCGTTTGCACTCGATGCGGCAATTACAGTCCCCCTGGTGGAGATTCCCAAAGGGGGAAGCTATGTTGCCTTCTATTCGGCTCCGGTTCTTTGGCTGTTTGCGCTGGTGAATATCGCGACAGTCTACTTATTCTGGAGGTTGAAGATCAGACGGGCGCCGCAAAGCGATTGATAAGGTATCAGATTGTTGCCAAAAAGGATGTATCCACAATCCGGGAAAACAATCCTGAAGCAGTATTTCTTGATTTTCCATCTCTCCAGATGGCTTCGGCTTAGGTTGGGAGCAGTCTGAATTGGACCAGCATCTCCAAACCTACCACTGCTCAATCGCCCTCTCCTCGAGGATACGGGGGACAAGCCGTAAAGAAATCTTCTGGTTGGAGGGCTGAGCGTGAAGAATCTTTCTGGTGGACTGTTTTTAGCGAGAGCCTGTCCCGCAGGATTTCGGAGGAAAAGCGTAGGGCCGGCTGTGGAGGGTGAGGTAGACGAGGGAGGGATGACGCAGAAAAGCCAATTGCAAATTGATAGGGGATACGAGGATGGAAATGCAAATCCCACCCAGTCACCACGGTGATTTGACTACTCCCAGAGGGGAAACTCACGCAGTTGATTCTCGGAATTGAACTGAAACTAAGCGGGTCAAAAGCACCCATTGAAGGTGTTGTTTAGGAATTGATCATCTGCTAACTCCTCTTTGCAATTTCGCTCGGTTCCTGCTATTTTTAGTCAAAGCTCCAAACCCGATGTTTTTTGCGGGAATAGAGGGCTGTAAATGAAGGTTTGATTTTTTACAGTGAATCGTATGCCAGGAAAATAGGGAATTTTGGAAATTCGGTATCTCGACAACCTGTCCAATTGATCACAACGTAAAAGTTGGTCTTGGCGAAATTTCGGATAGTCCAGAATTCCGGTTTTTTGCGATTGACAGCAGCCTCATATCATTGGAACTTATAGAAATCAATGCGAATCACACACAACCAGTGATTTATGAAAAAATCAATCTTTTTACCCCTGATTTTAGCCATTCTCCTTTTCACAGAATGCCAAAATCCAAAAATACTCACTCCTGCAGAAGCCAGGGAAATTGCCAAGCAGGCATTCATCTATGGATTTCCCATGGTCATGAATTACAAGGCCCTCCATGCCAATACGATAGATAAGAACTCGGGCGACTACAAAGGGGATTTTAACCAAAAGTCCTGCGAAGCCCGCCTGTTCTCACCACAGGATAAAGCTATTGTAACCCCAAATTCTGATACTCCCTACTGCATGTTTTGGAGTGACATTCGCAATGAGCCTGTAGTGTTTTCGGTTCCTGAGGTTGATTCCAGCAGGTACTACAGTTTCCAGTTGGTAGATATATATACCCACAATTTTTTCTACATCGGATCCTTGACGACAGGCCACCAAGCGGGTCATTATCTGATTGCCTCCCGCAAGTGGAACGGGGAAATCCCCGATGGCATCACCCAGGTGGTTCGCTGCGAAACGGACCTGTTCTTTACGATTATCCGCACCCAGTTAATGGATGCGGGCGATCTGGAGAATGTAAAAAATCTGCAAAACGAATATCAGGTACGAACGCTCAACGAGTATCTGGGCAAGGCTCCTTTAAATAATGAAAGTCCGGACGTATTTCCTGAATGGGTGGAGGGTGATCAGTTTACCGTGGCTTCGTTTAAATATCTGGATGCACTTGCACCATTTTTTGATCCCGTTGAAGAGGAGGATTCGTTATTTGCGGATTTTGCCAAGCTGGGGATAGGTACTGGGCAGGGCTTTGACCTGGCCAGCTTTGATCCAGACGTCCAACAGGCCATCAAAGATGGAGTCACCGAGGGATTTGAAGAAATGAACGCCTTTATCAAAGCCCAGTCCTCCGACCCATTGGGGAGCTCAAAGATTTTTGGGACGCGTGAATTCCTGCAAAGAAGCGCTAAGGAAAATTATGGGTTTGACGACTTCTATTTGCTCAGGGCTGTCGGCGCTTATCTGGGGATTTATGGAAATTCGGCCAGCGAAGCCACCTATCCCATGTACCTGGCCGACGGTGGAGGAAATCCCCTGGATGCGGCTGCCCATAAGTATACCCTTACTTTCGAAGCAGGTAAATTGCCCCCCGTGGAGTCGTTTTGGTCGCTCACCATGTACGACGGCAAGACCCAGCTTTTAGTCGATAATCCGCTTAACAAATACCTGATAAGCTCATCCAAGCTGGAGAGTTTTGTCAACAATCCGGACGGATCCATCACCATTTATATCCAAAGTGAATCACCCGGCGAGAACCTGGAGCCCAATTGGCTTCCTGCCCCCAGCGGTCCCTTTTATGCGGTAATGAGACTTTATGGCCCTAGAGAAGAGGTGCTGAAGGGGGAATGGGTGAATCCAAAGATGATTATCAACGATTAATTAAGACATGCAATGAAAAAGTTTTCCCAAAGCGGGTGTGAGACATTTCTTTAGTTCCTACGGTCACCGTTTGAGGGTAATTTTCTATGGGCAGGTACTTCCAAGGGTTTCGCCGTTTTTCCCGTAACGATCAGCTATGTCAGAAGAGATCAGTCTCCCCAGGGGCCATTTTTCTAGGCGGAGCTGGGGCTTCCATCCGGTCTAACCCACTGTGGGTCTTGCCTTCAGCATTGGAGCAGAAGCCTTTCAGACCGGGGAAGTGAGATTTTTAAGATTGGATGTTTGGGTAGAGTAACAAATCCCACCCAATCCCGTCAATGATTTGACTACTCCCAGATGGGATCTAAGAATCTCAAATTCCTATAGTAAGTGGTTTGTAACACAGATTGACCTTATTTTGGGATGCCTTTCCCGAATGGTTAGTAGACGATGGATGATTTTATAGGCTATAACAGTAGCTGAAAATGATCAAGTCCAACCCCTGAAAACAAACACTAACCTCATGAATGTATATCAGTTACATATTCAATTGGATAAAACAGAACCGATCATTTGGAGAAGGATATTGACCACTTCCAATGTCAGACTGGATGACTTTCATCGCATCCTTCAGACCGTCATGGGATGGACTAATTCCCACCTTCACCTTTTTGAGGTTGGCCGGGCCACCTATGCACCCCTTGAATTTGAAGTTGAAGAGGCTCAGGATTCACGGAAAGTAAAACTTGAAGATATCTTGAATCAGGTGGGATCAGCTATTCGGTATGAATATGATTTTGGTGACGGTTGGGTTCACACCCTAACATTGGAAAAAATAATCCAGTTGGATGGCGATGCCTTCATAACCCAATGCATCGGAGGGGAGCGTAGCGGTCCTCCGGAAGACTGTGGTGGGGTATTTGGATTTCATCGAATGCTTGAAATACTCAAAGATCCTGGTAATGAGGAATATAGGGAATTTAAGGTTTGGCTTGGCCGCAACTATCATCCCGAGAAGTTTGACTTGAATAAAGTCAATAAACAGCTTCAGAAGAAAGATTATGGCTGTGAGTGGATCATGTGAGTTTGAATACTCAAGCGTATCTGAGTACTTCTTTTCAAAATCTCCAAAAGGGCCAGAGATTGTGCACACGCTGTGTTCACAATTAAAATAT
>CAZTJM010000180.1:0-9115 GCA_964613865.1 uncultured Limnohabitans sp.
GTTCTGAGGCGAAGGAAAACTGGCCTAGGGAAAGGGTGGCGGTAAGTTTTTTCTTTCCGGAGTGGATGGAATGTAGGTCTATTGGCAGGAAAGGGGTAAAGGCAAATCCCGCAGCGGCTACGCCAGCCTGCTGGAGAAAGTTTCTTCTTGAAGGGCTCATTTTGGGTTTTTCGCTTAGGTTGAGAACGAACGAAGCAAAAGATAATCATAAAGCTTCGTTCGTTATTCCCTATTCGCTTTTTTTGTTCGAAAAAACAATCTACAGCACAGGTATTTCGCTTGCGAAACGGTGCTGACTTTTAACTCCTTGCTCTTCGAAAAAGCAGGCAGCTTCTAAAAGCGTTCTGAAGCCAGCGCGTGGTTGATCATCGCTCCTGTGAGATTGCCCGTTGCGACTGCAGAGGCGACCGAGCGCATCATCGTGGTGCAGTCCCCACAGGCGTAGAGTCCAGGGATGCCGGTTTGTTGAAACTGGTCCACCCAGATCCGTCCCGAATTGGCCAGCTTGCATCCCAGGTTTTGGACTAGTATACCTGGAAAGGAGAAAGGCACATCGGCGTAGATCGCGTCAAATTTCTCCTCGGAGCCATCCGTAAATTGTACGCTGTCGAGGTATCCCTTCACGTGTCGAATCTCCAAAATTTCTTTGCCCAAAATACTTATCCCATTTTTTTCCAGCTTTTCCTGTTGTTCCGGAGTGAAGACTGATGGCTCGGGCGCGATGATCTTTACTTGGTCGCTGAGGTTGGTCACGAGCGTCGCTAGGTGATAGGCCCGGTCACCCTTGGCGAGGATGCCTGTCTTTTTCCCCCGGAACTCGTAGCCGTGGCAGTAGGGACAGTGGATCACCGAGATCCCCCAGCACTCTGCAAATCCAGGAGTTTTGGGGAGTTCGTCTTTGATCCCAAAAGCCAGGAGAAGCTTTTGCGCACGGTAGCTTTGACCCGACTGCGTGAGGACTTCGAAGCCCAAGTCAATAGGCGAAGCTTCGAGCACCAAATCCTGCAGGAAAGTGACGGTAGGATAGGCTAATACCTGCTCTTTGGCTTTTCGGGCGATCGCCGCGGGAGTCTCTCCATCTTGGGTGAGGAAATTGTGGGAATGGGGAGTTTGTCGGTTACAGGGCTGTCCGCTGTCGATGATGAGAACTTTGCGAAGCGATCGGCCCAAGGCCATGGCGGCGGACAATCCGGCATAGCTTCCCCCGATAATGATGACGTCGTACGAAGTGGCGGTTTTCATGAATTGCTGATAAAAGTGAGTTGTAAGAAAAGCAGCCAAGCCTTTTGGGAGGAATGGCTTGAATTGTATTTGCAACAATGTTGCTAAAAATAAAGTTTCGGCTGCCTTAAGAAAATAGGATAGTCGAGCATCTTTTATTGCTTGAAATTAGGCTTTACGAGCTGCTCAAAGCGGTGGATCAGACCATTGAATCCCTTCCCTTATTTTACTTTTTCCCACCACTTGGGAAAAGTCTGGGTGCTGTCATTCAGATCGACCAGCTGTCCTATGATAGGAGTCACCAAAGGGATGCCGGCCCTATTCGCCAATTCGGAGATTCTAAGATAAGGCTCGTCCCAAGGGTGGTTGGCTAGCTTAAACTTGCCAGAGTGCACAGGAAAAACCGTTTTTGCATTGAGGTCTTTGCTTGCTTGGATGGCGTCTTCAGGCAGTACGTGGATGTTTCTCCATGCTACGTCGTACTGTCCGTTTTCAATGGCAGCCAAATCAAAACCGCCGAATTTCTCGCCGATAGCTGCAAAGTGCGAATCATAGCCACTGTCTCCGCCGATGTAGATTCTCTTGCTGGGAGTTTCTATCACGTAGGAGGTCCAGAGGGTTTTGCCAGGCTGTATTCCTCTTCCCGAAAAGTGTCGAGCCGGAGTCAGGTGGACTTTGACCTCCTTGTCAAAGGTGATTTCCTCCCACCAATCCCTTTCGATAACCTTCGCCGGGTCATATCCCCAGGCCTCGAAATGGGCTCCTACTCCAAGTCCGCAGATGATGGTACCTACTTTGCCTTTTAGTTTGGTGATGGTTTCGTAGTCCAAGTGATCGTAGTGGTCATGTGAAATAAGCAGGTAATCGATCTCTGGAAGATCCTCAACTTGGTAAACATTGCTTCCTTCGAAAGCCTTGGTCGTGAGACTACTCGGAGATGCGTAGCCGCTCAGAACCGGGTCTACTAGGAAAGTGGTGCCGTCCAATTGCAGGAGGTAGGAGGAGTGTCCAAACCATACGAGTAGGTCTTGCTCTTTTGGCAGTGATTTCAAATCCGACTTGATGTTCGGGATTGGAGTACTCGGCGTCAGGTTTGGCGTGCGGCCAAATAAATACTTGTACATCACGGTGGTGTAGCTGTATCCTTCCACGAGCACAGGAGATGGGCTGATGTTTTGGAATTGCCTATCGCGGTAATTTGCGGATTGCTTGATTCGCTCCAGTCTTTCGCCATTCGGTTTTTGCCCAAATTGTGGGAACTGAAGATAGATGAGGCCGATCGCGGCAATCACCGCAACCGCTGCTATTATGCCTATTACCATGCGTTTGACTATTCTGAGGAGTTTCATTTTCAAGGTTTTGTAAACCTCTGGGAGATTTTGACGACCCAAACTTATGCCTTAGATTTGCATCGTGCAAGTATAGACTATACTCTATACTTTATGATTTTTTGTTAAATCTCTTAATTGTCCAAAGAAATGTTGATCAGTGAGCTAGCGAAACATACGGGTGTCACCATCCACACCTTGCGATACTATGAGAACCTTGGCTTGATTCAAGGCTCCGTCGATGAAAGCGTGACCTCGAACAACTACAAAAAGTACGACGAAGAGGTCGTGGAGCGCGTCGATTTCATTAAAGTCGGAAAAGAAGCGGGCTTTACCCTGGCGGAGATCAAAAATATGTTGGACAAGTGTTTTTCGGGCTCCTTCACGATGGAGGAACAGCTGCAGTACGTGGACAACAAAATTGCGGAGATGGATACCAAAATCCAGAATTTACAGCAGGCAAAAGTCCGTTTGCTTGAACTCAGAAAGGACATAGAAGAGGGAATTTGTTAAGCCCGCTCAAGTCTTGTAAACCCTTTATCCGAGCTTTCGCAGAAACCAAGCGGTGGACTATTCTTGCTTTCATCTTCCGGAAATAAACTTTCCGACGAAAAGATTTTGCTAGCTCGTTTTTCCCTTGAAGTAGGCGTAGATGGCCATTGCGTGGCCATGCCCCAGATCAAAATCCTCTTTGAGCCATTGGACGATCTGTCCGGCTTTAACTTCTGGCTTGACTTGGCCGCCTTCCAAAAATTCTTTTTCAGTGGCGAGCCTTTGGAGTTCTTCGGGGGATTTGCCGGTTTTGGTTTGGATGTTGTCGAGATAGGCTTGGAAGGACATGGCTGTTGTGGTTAGTTGGGAAAATATTGCTTATAAATCTTCACGGTTAAAGTTAGAAAGTTGCCTAGCGAGTCTGGGAGCGATTTGCGACAAATGATGCTGCCATTGCGACATCCGAGACTTGTCGGATAAAGGGGTTCGGTCTAACTTGCTTTCAAACTCCATCTTTCATGAAAAAAACTTTTGCAGTCGTCCTCGTCTTTTCGATGCTCTCCTTTCAGTTGCTGTTTCCCCAGCAGGCAAAAACAGTTTACCAGTCCGAGACGCTGGTGATCGAGCAGCTCAGCCCCAACACTTTCGTGCACATCAGTTACCTGAGCACGGATGATTTTGGCAAGGTTGCCTGCAACGGGATGTTGGTCATCGATGGGGCAGAAGCCTTGGTTTTCGATACGCCCGCGGATGAAGAGGGAAGCGCGGAACTGATAGCCTGGTTGGAAAAGGAGCAAAATGCCAAGGTGAAGGGCGTGGTCGCGACCCATTTTCACGACGATTGTGTGGGCGGCTTGGGAGCCTTTCACGCCAAGGGAATTCCCTCCTATGCATCCTTCAAGACCATCGAGCTTGCCCAAGCGGAGGGGAATTTGGTACCTCAAAACGGATTCGAGGAAGAGCTGACGCTGGAAGTCGGCGGACGCAGCGTCGTCAACAGGTTTTTTGGCGAGGGGCACACCCGGGACAATGTCGTGTCCTATGTGTCTTCGGATCAGGTGCTTTTCGGTGGCTGCCTGATTAAAGAGCTACAGGCTGGCGTCGGATATCTAGGGGACGCCAATACGGGAGCTTGGTCGGAGACGGTCGTAAAGGTGAAAAACGCCTTTCCGGATGTTCGGACAGTGATTCCAGGCCATGGAAAGGTTGGGGACGTGGCCTTGCTGGATTATACAATTTCCTTATTTGAGGGGAAATAGTTGAAAATGTCCGAGGTAGAAGGGATACTGAATTTTTGTGGTATTTTGGAATCTGTCCGCTCTGCTCAAACGAAAGGATGGAAACTCCCTAGCCCATGAAAAAGACCCTGAAAAGCTTATCGTTCATTGTTTTGGCCTTGCTCGTCATTGCATTTTTTCTGGCTTACTATCCAGTTGACTCCAAGACCAATCACGTCAGCATTTCCGAGGAAAGAGTGACCGAACTCAGAAATGAATATGCAGGCCCACATCACCTGATCACAACTACCGATGGACAGACGCTTTTTCTCCGTCGCTGGAATCCTGACAGCATACCAGCTGGAAAGGAGCAAGTGGCGCTTTTGATCCTTCACGGTATCACGGCCTACAGTGGACCCTATGACATGGCTGGGAAGCCCTTTTCAGAAAGCGGCTACACGGCTTTTGGTTTGGACTATCGGGGTCACGGCCTTTCCGGTGGAAACAGAGGCGATAGCCCCGGCAAAGACAGGTGGATTGAGGACCTTGGTGAGACGGTCCGATTCATCAAGCAACTTGGGTTTTCCGAGGTGGTGATTGTAGGCCATAGTTTGGGTGTCGCGTCGGCGATCTGTGCCGCCAATCTGGTGCCGAAGGAAATCTCGGGATTGGTACTGCTTTCAGGTGCCTATGAGGGTAAAAAGGGGGTAGCGAGGGAGCCGTCGTTTATGGAGAAGGCAAGGTTTTTCTCTGGGGCCCTGGTCCGACCCTCCTATCAGATTTATGAATATTACCGGGAAGGGATGACGGTGACCCAAGACAGTTTGTTTAACCTGCACTATACGCCGAGGTTTTTGATGATGCTGGATGTGAAGGAACTGAAGCTGCCAGCCGACATGAATGTTCCGGTTTTGGTGGGGGTAGGGGATTCGGATGAGCTTTTTGATGTCGAGAAAGTGCGGGAGTTTTACGATTTGATTCCCGGTGACCAAAAAGAATTTATGGTGATGCCAAACACCACCCACGCGGTAATCCCACGTGAAAGCTGGATGATGGTCGTGGACTGGATGGACAGAACCTACATGGATTGATTCCTTGGGATTCGAAGGCGCCTGAAGGGAGACTAGAACGCCTCTAGGCAATGAGCAGCAGGAGTGAGGACAGCTTAAGTGTAATGAGATGTCTATTTGGAAAAGATTTTTTATTTAGTAGTTAGACAGTCTGCTGAGGTATTTTGCAGCTGAGAAATTACTTCATTTCATGGGCTGGCTCTCTCCCTGTCTAGAATTTCAAGCTGTTTTTTGGTTTGGTTGGGGACATTTTAGTCGGTTTTTGGGTTGGCTACTTTGACGAAAAAAACTTTTGAACCATGATTTCATTAAAAGGAAAAACTGCAATTATAACCGGCGGTGGCCGAGGTTTGGGCAAAGCGGTGGCTTTGCTTCTAGCCCAAGAAGGTGTGAATATCGGGATTACCGGAAGAAATGAAGCGCAACTGAAGACCGTCTCTGAAGAATTGGAAGCTTTCGGGGTGAAGGCCGCTTATGAAGCTTTTGATGTAGCCAATGAAGCAGACGTGAAAACCGGAATCGACGCATTGGTGGGCAAACTCGGTGGCGTGGATATCCTAGTTAACAACGCCGGAATCGGCAAGATGGGCACCTTGGAAAACATGTCTCCAACGGATTGGGAAGAAGTGATGCGAGTCAACCTGTTTGGCGTATACCATACCGCAATGGCCGTCTATCCCTATCTGAAGAAAAAAGGCGAGGGCGACGTAGTCAATGTGGCCTCGACAGCCGGACTCAAAGGGGGAGCCGGGATGTCTGCCTATGCCGCATCTAAGGCGGCGGTCATTTCATTGTCCCAGTCCATGATGGCCGAATGGAGAAAACAAAACATCCGAGTTTTCACACTAACTCCTAGTACTATTGCCAGCGACATGAGTATCCAAGGTGGCTTGACCGATGGAAACCCGGAGAAAGTACTACAGCCAGAAGATTTCGCCGAGTGGGTGAGAGATATTCTGAAGATGAACCGTCGGGCATTGATTGCCAACGGCTCCATATTCTCAACCAACCCTTGATGGAAAGTTGAGGGTAGTTTAGTTTATAGTTGTAGGGCGTTAAGTGAAATGTCAATTTTCCCAACAGCAAAAGGGTGTAGCCAGAAACTACACCCTTTAAAAGTACGGCTAGCTGCCGCCCAATTGCCCTTTTTTTCTTTCAGAATATTTCAAGAGGGGCTAAGTGCTTCAAGTGCCGAACGATGATTATTCGTTCGCTTTTTTTATTTCATACAGCTCTCTGGGATCAAATCCCCAGTTTTGAAGTATGGAGAGAACAAAGGCTGTCTTGCCTTTCCAATACTTTTCTCTGTTCATACCTGTTTCATTCGCAAGTCTTAGTTTCAATTGGGAATATTCGCCAACGAGTTTTTCGTATTGTAAAAGCATATCCCTGAATCGAAGGTGGTTTTTCAAGGCCAGACTGTCGGAGAAACAAACGTAAAGGTGATGTTCCTTCCAAGTTTTTTGGCCTCCAGCGTGTGGAACAAGGCTCGAAGTTTGTCGAAACGCAAAGCGTCCAGGAATTCCCGGTTGGCCTGCTGGATCATGTGGCTTGATAAAACCGTCCATTGCTCAATTGAATTTCTATGCAAAGCTTAAAGTTTGGAAGTCAAAATGAGCGACGGAGCGCCCTTTATCTCGTCACAGCCACCTGAACTGATATCCATTCCTACATTTCCCAGCCTGGTCTGACGGGTTCCTTGATGTATTGGTCAGCTTCGGGTATGCCCTTGGCCTTCATGCTGTCGTAATCCCATTCGATCCTTTTTCCTCCCAATCGCAGGGACAATACGCCCAGCAAGGTGATTTCTGTCAATCTGGATCCATATTCAAAATTGGCAGAGGATTGTTCCTTGTTTCGGATGGCGTTTATCCAATCTTGGAAATGGCCGGAAGAACGAGCGATAGTTTGCTTGGGCGCTTTGATATTGTTTCGTAGCGACTCGGGAAAAACCTGGGGTTTTCGACCGCTGCCGTCGTTGATGATCACGCCTTTGCTGCCGACAAACATCGATGCTCGGGATGGATACGCAAAGCCTGCAGGTAATGCAGGGTGCACGTCCGGCTTCAAGCCACCGGAATACCAATTGATTTTCATGGCTTTTTGCTGGCCTTTTGCAGAAAAGTTAAAATACCCAACTTCTCCGTAAGGTGCGATCTTGCTGTCGGAATAGCCGGCGGGAAATACCTGAACCGTATCGGGACTCTTCAGGTCAAATGCCCAAGTCACCGCATCCAAGTCATGGCAACCAAAATCGCCCAAAGCCCCGCAGCCATAATCCCAAAAATCCCTCCAAGTCATTGGCACATAATTCTCGTGGAAGGGGACCATTTCCCGTGGACCTATCCATTGGTCCCAATCAAAGCCGACTGGCATGGTGCTTTTGCCTTCGGGTAGTCCTTTCAATCCAGGCAACCAGCGGCCCGCCGGAACCCAAGCGTGGCATTCTTTGACCTCCCCGATCACACCTGCGCGAAGGTACTCTACCGACTCACGGATCCCATCGGTTGAGTGGCCCATATTGCCCATTTGGGTCATTAGACCAGTTTCCCGAGTGACCTTTGCCACCTCGCGGGCTTCCCAGATATTGTGGGTGAGGGGTTTTTCGCAATAGACATGTTTGCCCATTTTCAATGCCATCAGGGCAATGAACGCGTGGGTATGGTCAGGCGTGGAGATCACGATGCCATCCAGTTCGGATGCGTTTTCCATCATTTTTCGGAAATCGCTGTATTGTGCAACTCGCTTCGTGTTACCTTTTGCAGCTTGCTGACTCTCGATCATATCGACGACCGGTCCTCTACCAGCCTCTGACCGATAGTAAAATTCAGCCAAATTCCAGTAGTAAGCCGGATCTGCAACCGCTGCGATATTCACGTTTTCCAGTTTCAAAAACTCCGCAGCGTTTTGTTTTCCCTTTCCTCCTGCACCGATGATACCCAAGTTGACCTGATCACTGGGAGCCGTGTAGCCCGGCCCACCGATCACATGTCGGGGTACAATCATCATTCCTGCGCCGCTGAGCGCAGCGGCTTTCACAAAATCTCTCCTGGAAAAGGGTGCTTTTTCGTTTTTCATCTGTTTACAATTTGATTTTTAGCGGTCAGATGGAATCTCGCATTCAATATAATCGCATCAGTGTGTGACTTTTTTGTCATGCTCGATTTCATGGTTAGTTGGGTTCGATTGGCTCTAATTTATCGGATTTGGTACTTTGAATCCAACCAATCGGGTTCTGAATTCGGCCCTTTAAGGAATTAATTAAGGCAATTGATGCAATTAGAAACAGGACAAAAGTTTCAGATCTTTTTGAAAAATGAAAAGCAGGTGATGGTTACATTCCAAAAAACTGACCCGAAGACCCTATTCGCAAACTACAATTTGCCTAAAAACCACATGCCGGTAGAGATACCGTTTCAGGAAATTGAACCCGTGAAAGTGTCCAAATTTAGTCTGCCACTCACCGGGGCCCTAGTAGCAGTCGGAGGTATCGTGGCCGTGCTTATATGGGACAACTCGAGTTCGAATTGGTTTGAAGGATTTACGATTCTTCTTCCCTAAACTTATTGAGTACTGGGGCGACTAATAAAAAGCGGTTTGGTTTTTCTATTTTAAGATTCTCAAAACCAAAAGTCTATGACCCGCTATTTGTTGCTGCTGACCTTCACCCTGCTTTTGTCCTGCCAACCCAAAACAGAAAAACTTCAAGAATCCGCACCCGAACCCAAAAAGCCCCGCACCATCCTCACCACGGACGGGGAAATAGACGATGTGGATTCTTTTATCC
>CAZTJM010000181.1:0-9081 GCA_964613865.1 uncultured Limnohabitans sp.
CAAAAAATAAAGGAGCTTATAATTCCCCTCAACCAAGTATCTGAATTCCTCCTGCATTGAAGCGAGGACTGGTTCTATCGCACCAGTTTTCGGATGGGACTTAAGTATTTCAGCACTTCGGATCAAGCTCAAAACAATTTTCCGGGCAACCGACTCTCCGGCTTTCAGCAAAAAAAAGTCAAAAATCAGGTCAAGTTGCCTTTCCGCAAACTCAGTCCACACAATTTCAAACTCATCCTCCATACTTCTTCAAAAGATCCTCCGATCTCTTTACCCGATCAGCACTAAAATCCGCCAAAGACTCCTCCACTCTCACCCGAAGCTCTTCGGAAGACATTGGATACAGGTTTCTTTCGTAAGCCTCTTTCCTATTCCTCCTCAACACTTCCTCTATCTCCGACAAGACCGAGCTATCATCCAATCGAAGGATGTCTTGAACGATCTTGATTTTTTTGGCTTCTATTTTCATTTTTCGATCAGACTACTTGAAATAAAAGTAATCATTTATTGGCCATCATCCATTCCCCCTCAAGATCTCCATCGGAGGCTGGTTGATGATTTTGCGTCCATTGAGCCAGCCGAGGACGATAGTCAGTCCGGTAATGGCCAAGTACATAATCAGGCCTTCTTTCCAAGCGAGACTAAAATTCATGTTGAACACAAACTCGCCCAACAGGAAAGTCGCCAGGAAAGACAACAAAATCCCCGAGAGGGAGGCCAAGCTGCCCAGGAAGAAATACTCCAGCGTATTGATTTGAGTGACAATGGATGAACTCGCGCCGAGCGTACGAAGCAAAATACTCTCCCGCATCCGCTGGTACTTGCTTATTATAAGGGAGCTGATCAGTACGAGAATACCCGTAGCAATGGAGAAAAAGGCCATAAACTGGATCACGAAGCTGATTTTACCCAGAATCTCCTCCAGCGTAGCAACGATGGTACCGAGGTTGATGATCGAGATATTTGGATAGGCTCGTACGATCTCCGCCTGTACGTCAGCCGCTTCCCGGTCGTTTTTGGTCTTGGTGATGATCACATGGAATTTGGGAGCTTGTTCCAAAACCCCAGTGGGAAACAAGACCAAGAAGTTGGTCGAGACCTGATTGAACTTCACATCCCTGAAGCTCCCAATGTAGGTTTTGATTGGCCTACCTTGGACATTGAACTCCAGCTCATCGCCAATCTTCAGTCCATTTCCTTCCCCAAAACCTTTTTCCAAAGAGACAAATACACTGTCTCCTCGCGCGCCGAGCGGAATCAAGTCCCCCGCGGTCAAAGTCTCCGAGGAAATCAGCGTATCCCGGTACGTCACACGAAATTCGCGATTGTAAAGCCAGCGGGAATAGTTTTCCTCATCTGGCAATTCTTCGTTTTCCTTTTTGTCCACCCCATTGATCTCGTTGAGGTTCATGGTGACGATGGCCACTTCCTGTAGAATAGGCAATTGACGGTTTTTGACCTTGCTCCGAACCTCATCCAGCTGAGCTGATTGGATGTCAAACATGAGCATATTGGGCTGGTCTTCTTTGTCGGCAAATCGGGCTTCTTCGAGCAATTGGTTTTGGAGAAAAAATAGCGTGGCGATCATAGCCGTACCCAAGCCTATCGTCGCGATCAGCGAGATGGTTTGGTTGTTTGGCCGATAAAGATTCGCCAAAGCCTGCCTCCAAGTATAGTGCAGCGAGATGGGAAGGAACTTTCTCACCGACCACATGATCAGCTGGCCTACACCCCATAGCGAACCAAATGAGATCAGCACAAATCCCGTGAATCCCAGGGCAAGCTTCCAATCCCCCAAAAGGTAAAAACTAAATCCCCAGATAAACAGCAGAATTCCCAAAATCACCAGCCAACGAAGCGGGTCTTTCAATAGCGTGGTATCGGCGGTCTCAGGTCGAAGCGTAGCCATTGGCGACACATTTCTCACCTTAAGCAAGGGCAAAAGCGCAAACAGGATTGACACGAACAGACCGGTGATGATACCAAAACCTACAGAGATCCAGGAGATCCCGACGTTGACCTCCACGGGTAAGAAATCTGCGAAAACTGCCGGAAGGATATACTGAAGTGCTGAGCCAAGTGCTGCGCCAAGCAACGCTCCTACCAAGCCCATCACTTTGATTTCGGCCAAGTAGATAAGCAATACGTCTCGGGACGAAACCCCAAGACATCTCAGGACGGCAACAGAGGCCAGTTTTTCCTTCACAAAGACGTTGACGGCAGAGGCCACCCCCACGCATCCCAGCAACAGGGCGATGAATGCCACCAAACTCAGAAAGTTGGAAAGGTTTTCAAAAGACCTCCCAGTGGAGCGCTTTTGGTCTTCCACCGTATCGGCATCCAAACGATCGAGCTCCCATTGGTCTTCGTAGGGTTTGATCAGTTCGTCCACATCCGTACCCGTAGTGAACATCAAATACCTTCTATACTCAACCCGGCTGCCGTACTGGACCAGACCAGTTTCGGCCAGAAAATCCATGGGAATGTATACCGCAGGCGCCACGGTGGCAGTAATCCCCGTTTGCCCTGGGACTTTCTGAAGTTCGCCCGCGATTTGGAAAGTAACCGCACCGACCTTGATCGAGTCACCTACTTGGGCATTGAATTGCGCCATGAGGGTTTTCTCGACCAGAGCCTTGCGGCCTCCACTTCTGAAATCCGCATCGCCTTCCAAGGGGATGGTTTCCAGCTTTCCGTAAAAAGGAAAGTCCCCTTCCAAAGCCCTGACCTGCGTCAGTCGGCTCGCCCCCGTTTGGGGAAAGGCCACCATGGAAGCAAAGTTCACCTCCGCCGCCATCTCCGTAGCCGTGGAATCCACTGGCTGATCACCGATGGGTTTGTTGTTTTCCAAAACCAAGTCAGCCCCGAGGAGCTCCTTAGCTTGGTTGTCTATGTCCTTGGTTAGATTTTCCCCAAAGCTGCTGATGGCCACCAAGGCTGCAATCCCTACCACGATGGAAGAGACAAAAAGCAAAAGGCGGGAAAGGTTCTTCCGGAAATCCCGGAGAGCCATTTTCAAGATCCAGGTAAAATCAGGCATGTGCGTCCTCCTGTATTTTACCCCCCTTGATATGGATGATACGCTGGGTTTTCGCTGCCAAATCCAGATCATGGGTGACGAGCACCAGCGTAGTTCCTTTTTCCCTGTTGAGGTCGAAAATCAATTTTTCGATCATTTCACCGGTCTCGGTATCGAGATTCCCGGTGGGTTCGTCAGCAAAAAGTATCTTGGGCTCGTTGGCAAAGGCCCGGGCGATAGATACCCGCTGCTGCTCTCCCCCCGAAAGCTGCGTAGGATAGTGCGTTGCGCGGTCCTTTAGCCCGACTTTTTCAAGAAGATCCATCGCTTTGGCACGGGCATCCTTTCGCTTTTTCAGCTCAAGCGGCACCATCACATTTTCGAGGGCGGTCAGCGTCGGTAGCAACTGGAAGTTTTGAAAAATAAACCCCACGTCATGATTTCTCACCGCGGCTCGCTGGTCTTCATTCAGCTTTTCGAGCGCTTTTCCGTTCAGCACAACGCTGCCGGTAGACCCGGAATCGAGCCCAGCGCAGAGACCTAGCAGGGTGGTCTTGCCACTGCCTGAGGGGCCGACTATAGAGATGATCTCGCCTGATTGGATCGAAAAAGTCACTTCATCCAGGACAGTCAACTTTCGACTGCCACTCTGGTAAACCTTGCTCAGGTTTGCTACTGATAAAATTGTCATACGGGGTAAAGGAGTCTGTGGGGTTGGACAAAGGCTTAACGATAAACCTTTGCAATGGTTGAGGGAATATAGTGATCGAGCCACAAACCAGCAATCTCCCTGATTCAAATGGAAAAACCCTTATATAACAGGCGTTTGGATTTCGATAGCCCACCTCTCCCAATAGTCCTGCACAGGGGTTGTTAAATTTATTTAAAACAAATCTAAATAATCTTGTGGATTTTTGAAGCCAGCCCCTACTTTTGCACCGTCTATAATCAATCTAAATAAACATGAAGGGGATTTTTACCTTTTATACCTTATTCTTCTCCCTGGTCTTCGCGGCTTTTGGCCAATCCAAGCACGAGCTCAGGGGTTCGATCTCGGATGTCGGAGGCCAACCTCTGATCGGAGCCAGCATCCAAGTTAGCGGAACATCCTTTGGTACGGTGACTGATATCGATGGAAAGTACAGCTTGGTTTTCGACAAGCCAGGCGACTATAACCTGAAGCTGTCATTCATTGGTTTTGAAACGATAACAGAGAAAATCTCGATCACAAAAACTTCGCATACTAGAAATTTCCAATTGCAAGAAGCCGTTTCAGGCCTACAGGAAGTGGAAATTCTCGGCAGAAAAGAAGAAGGATATAAAAACACCGCCACTTTTATCGGCAGCAAGACCCAGACAAACATCAAGGACTTGCCCCAGTCCGTGTCCTATGCCACCAAAGAATTGATCCTAGACCAAGGCTTGATGAGGGTCGGCGAAACCGTGAAAAACTTCTCTGGCGTGAGCCAATTCACCTTCTACGACGACATTACCATCCGCGGCTTCCGTATCAATGGAGGAAGCAATACCCAATTGGTAAATGGAATGCGTTCCACTTCTGGTTTCTGGAAGCAGCCATTGATCAACTACCTCGAGCGAGTGGAAGTGCTAAAAGGCCCATCTTCTGCCCTTTTCGGCAATGCCAGCCCAGGTGGTGTAGTCAACCGAGTGACAAAAAAACCTTTGGATGTGAATCGCAACACCTTGAATTTCTCCTTGGGAAGCTTTAACAACTTCCGGGGATTGGCGGATTTCACAGGACCAGCAAATGAATCCAAGACTTTGCTCTATCGGTTAAATATCGGCTATGAAGACGCCCAAAACTTCAGGGACCTTCAGTTTGACAAAAACATCGTCGTGGCCCCATCCCTTTCGTTCGTGGCTTCGGAAAAGACTCGGGTAAACCTCGACTTGGTGTTCAACAATTCCAGCAGCCGACTTGACCGCGGACAGTCGACTTTTGAAAATGATCTCTACTCCACCCCGATCTCAAGGTCCTTAAACACTGCCAATGACTATTTGAAGGAGCAGACCTACACCATCACCACTTCTTTGAATCATCAGCTGAGCAAGTCCATCAGCCTGAACGCATCCTACATGAAAACCGGCTACAGCGAAGACCTGCAAGAGCACCGCTCTTCTAACAGCTATGCCGTGGATGGTGAGGGAAACACCATCGGTACGCAAGTCGGGCGTCAGGTTTTTATCCGCAAAAGGCAGCGTTTTGTGGACAACCTGTCTTCCTACCTCAACATCAACACGAGGACTGGAACCCTTACCCATAAATTGGTAGTAGGCTATGACTATGCTCGCGAAACCTTGGCGGCTGGAGGTTCTCAGCTGACCGCGAGCGGCTACCGAAATGCCACAAATACCGGCTCCATCGCCCGGTTTGATCCTACCAAACCACAAAACTATTTGTTGGACGCTGCCGGAAACCCAGTGCCCAACGTACCGCATTTCGACTTAGAAAACCCCATTCCTTCCCAAGCCATGCAGGACATGAGCAAGTATTTCTACGCAAAAGTCGGCTATGATCCTACGCTCTATTATCTAAATGGCTTTTACGCCCAGGACCAAATCACCTTTGGCAAGCTCGAAGCGATGGTTGGCGTTCGCTACGAGATCTACTCCGACTTTGAAAACTACAAGAAAGAAGGAGAGCAAAAGGTCAATCAAACCGCCCTCCTTCCTCGACTGGGACTGGTGTACAAAGCCAACGAACACGTGAACATCTACGGTACCTATGTGGAAGGGTACAATCCCCAAACTGCTTCCGTTATCGCAAACCCCAATGCAGGCGGGCCTTTTGATCCCTTGGAAAGCTCCATGGTGGAGTTTGGGATGAAGTCGGACTGGTTTAACAAAAGACTGGAACTGACCACGGGAGTCTACCAAATCAAACAGAAAAACACGCTCTATCCAGTAGCTGGGGAGACCGATCTTTTGGAGCAAATCGGAGAGGAAGAAGCCAAAGGGGTGGAAGTGGATCTGACAGGCCGGATCTTAATGAACTGGAGCGTGATGGCTTCCTATGCTTACAACATCGCCGAAATCACCGAAAGCCCCAACGAGGGTGATCTTGGCAAGCAAAAGCCCAATGCGCCAAAACACCAAGGGAACCTTTGGACCAAGTACGAGTTTGACCAGGGCGCATTGTCCGGCTTGGGCATAGGTTTTGGCACCAACTTCGTGACCGAGCGAAACCTTTCCCTCAGCGCTACGCAAACCATCCCAGGCTACACCCTGATGAATGCCGCGCTCTACTACACTGCCGGTAACGTTCGCCTTCAGCTGAATGTCAACAACCTAACGGACAAGGCCCATTGGGTAGGAGGATACGATTACTTGAGGCTATTCCCAGGTGCGCCAAGAAATCTCTTGGGAACCATCACCTTCTCCTTCTAAACCGGCAAAGTGGCAGCACAAAAATCCAAAAACCTACTCTGGAAAATCCATCAATGGGTCGGCCTCTATGTGGGGATCGTCATAGCAGCGCTCAGTTTGACTGGCGCTGTGGCGGTTTTTATACCTGAGATCGACTCATTCTTGGAAAGGAGATACGTGCTGCAGGAGTCGGAGGAAAACCTTGAGCCTGTCAGCGGGATTGTTTCCGACGTGCAGAGTCAGTACCCGGATTTTCAGATTCTCGGTGTCCAGCCGCCACCATCGGATATCCATCCACTCATCATAGACATCTATAAGGAGCAGGCACCCTATGATTCTGAACGATATCAGGTCTTTGTCAACCCCTACTCCGGCAAAATCCTAGGCACCAAGGACCACCTCAACAGCCTCAGCAACTATCTCCGCCAAGTGCATGTGCGCTTAATGGATGCTTGGTGGGGTCGACAGCTGGTTGGGTTGGCGGGGATCGGACTCGTGATGCTCTGCGTAACAGGCTTGCTGATTTATGGGCAGTTCATGAAGAATCAGGTTTTCGGGGCTATCAGAAAAAAGAACCTCCGCATCCTCATGGCCGACTGGCACAAAATGGTGGGGATAGCGGCTTTGGCATTCAATCTAATGATCGGAGCTACTGGAGCCTGGCTTGGGCTTCAGCCTGTGCTGATCAAGTGGCTGGATATCAAGGCCCCCAATACCTATAAAAGAGCGGACAAAATCCTCGATCCCAAAGAAGATGTTTTGCAATCTTATGACTATTGGCAGGCGCTAACAATCGCCAAGAGCGAAATACCCGGATTTATTCCTACCCAGGTGATCCCTTCCAAAGACGGAACCAATACACTGGAGATAAAAGGCGACGCGGGACGACTTCCTTTCGAGCCCCACATCTCCAAAGTCGTAGTGGACAAGACTAGCTTGGAAATCCTCAATAGCTACGACATCCGAGAACAAGCATTCCTCGACAAATTCTATTACCTGCAAGAAGGCCTGCATTTTGGGAGGTTTGGGGGGATCTTCCTGAAAATCGCCTATGCCCTACTTGGCCTTACTTCGGGAATCCTCTCGATCACCGGGTTTTTCATCTATTTAATTCGAAAGAAAAAAACCGCCGATGAAAAAGCGGAAGTCAAGAAGACCATTTTCATATACTCCATTTCCACCATATTCTTCATTGTCTTACTGGGGGCCGCGGTGATCTTCATCGGCTATGCCTATGCGACTATGGTGGTAACTCCCTCAGTCTACATTTTCCTGCTTGCATTCATTTCCTATCATCTTTTTAAGTACTGGAAAAGGGAAAAGGAGCCCAAGAAACTGATCCATGAAAACAGCTAGAAAAGCCACAGAACATTATCTCCTGCCTCTGAACTTGGCTCTTCTGTCGTTCTTTGGCCTCTTCCTTATCTATGAATTGGATAAATGGATGTACAAAGAGTCCGCGGAAGCCACTTCAATTTTTGCAGTGGGCCTTATCGGTCTATGCACGCTTTTGCTGATTAGCGCAGTAAAATTCCGAAACCCTTACTATCAGGCATTTTGCGCCTTACTAGCAATTATTGCGCTGGCGTTTTTAATCTAAAAACCAGAAAGCCCTATTTTTCGAGAACCTTTATCCCAAAAATCCTTTTGGGTATATAGTTTTACAATTCAATGTCCTGACACTATGAATCTTCCCCTCAAAGGTTTTATCCGCTATACGCTTATCGCCCTATTCGCTGTGACTCTAGCCTCCTGCTCAGGAGGGGAAAAAAAATCGAATGAAACAACAGACGAATCCCCTGCCAATACGGAAACCCAGGCTAAAAAGAAAACCATCCTGTTTTTTGGCAACAGTCTGACCGCGGGATATGGAATCGATCCCGAGGATGCGTTTGCAGGTCTGACTCAGGAAAGAATCGACAGTCTCGGCAAAAACTACCGAGTGATCAACGGCGGGCTGAGTGGGGAAACTACGGCCGGAGGGCTGAGCCGCTTGGATTGGTTTCTGGAAGATGAGCCTAATATCTTCGTCTTGGAGCTCGGAGGAAACGATGGGCTTAGAGGAATTCAACTCAGTGAAACGAAAAACAACCTGCTTGCCATCATTGACAAAGTCAGGGCGAAATATCCCCAAACCCATATCATCCTAGCCGGCATGCAGATCCCACCAAACATGGGACAGGAGTACACTGATGAGTTTCAGAAAATATACCCCGCCGTAGCTGCAGAGAAGAATGTCACACTGATTCCTTTTCTTTTAGAGGGCGTGGCGGGTGATCCGGCACTGAATCTTCCGGATGGGATCCACCCTACAGAGGAAGGTCATCAGATCGTTTTCGAAACGGTTTGGCCATTTATCGAGGCGGCTATTTAAGCTTGCCGATAGGTTGGTGGCAAATACCTCTCTCCGGCCTATCTCTTTTTTTGCTCGCTCTAACTAACCCCGTCTATTTTTAATGGATTTAAATTAGATCATTCCTATCCCCTACATCCCCAAATTCCTCCATTCGATATAGTAAGCATTTCAATAGCCATTTTTTTTGGCTTAAATTTTCGACTTCATTGAAAATTTTAAAGATGAGCTTTCAGATAAAAGAAACCCCAGACTCCTATGACGTGATCATCGTGGGCTCTGGAGCGGGTGGGGGCATGGCCTCCAAGATCCTCTCCGAGGC
>CAZTJM010000182.1:0-301 GCA_964613865.1 uncultured Limnohabitans sp.
CGGTCAAAAGATTAGTTTATTAGGTTATTTGAGTTGAAAATTTGAATTCTGGATGGAAATTCCGGAGTTCCTGAGAGTTAGCACAGGTTAATATGATCAATTGTCACAAAGGGTTATGAGTGGCTTTGACAAAACTTTTAAGTCGCTTTCTTAGGAATCTCAAAGGAGATGCTTAAAATACGGCAAAAAGCCCAAAATCTAAATTTCAGCTTACAATTTCGATTTTTCACCCCAAAAAACCAGCCCATGAATTTCTCCACCAAGTTTCGTCTTTCCCTGATGATGTTTATGGAGTTTTTCG
>CAZTJM010000182.1:311-8751 GCA_964613865.1 uncultured Limnohabitans sp.
CATCAATGACAACTCCGAACCTCCCTACAAGAAAAGCCCGTTGGGCCGTGATCACGGGTCTTGGTATGTGACGATGGGCACCTTCTTGGGAACCAATCTCGCTGCGAGTGACGGGGATATTTCCTTGGCATTTGCGACCCAGTCTTTTGGGGCGATCATTGCGCCATTTGTCGTAGGACTCATCGCAGACCGCTATTTTCAGGCCCAGCGTATCTTGGGAGTCATCCACCTAGTTGGGGCTTGGCTGATGTATCGCATGTATGAAAGCGGGGAATTCTCGGAGTTCTTCCCCTTTTTGCTCGTGTACATGATACTGTTCATGCCCACTTTGGCGCTTGTGAATTCCATTTCTTTTAACCAAATGACCAACCCCGCCAAGGAGTTTTCGATCGTGAGGGTTTGGGGCACCATCGGCTGGATAGCCGCGGGGATTTTGATCAGCGCATTTTCCTGGGATAGTCCCGAGGGACTTGCTGAGGGCTTACTGAGAAACACCTGGCTGATGACTTCCATCGTTTCCCTGGCCATGGGGCTGTACAGCATGACGCTGCCCGAGACTCCTCCCAAAAGCAAACGTGAGGGAGTATTCAGGCTTTCGAGAGCTTTGGGCCTTGACGCGCTGGCAATGCTCAAGGATCGTAACTATACCATTTTTTTTATCTCTTCCATCCTAATCTGCATTCCCCTAGCCTTCTACTACCAAAATGCCAGTCCGTTTTTGACCGAGATCGGCGTCAAAAACTCCACGGGCAAGATGGCCTTGGGGCAGGTGTCGGAAGTCTTGTTTATGCTGGCACTGCCGATATTTTTTTACCGATTTGGACTCAAAAAGACGCTGATCGTCGCGATGCTGGCCTGGGCTTCCCGCTACGTGCTTTTCGCTTTGGGCGATGCAGGCTCTGGCTTATGGATGCTGATGGGCGGCATTCTGCTACATGGCGTCTGCTATGACTTCTTCTTTGTGAGTGGGCAGATCTACACCGACTCCCACGCCGGGCAGGAATTCAAATCCTCCGCCCAGGGCTTGATCACTTTGGCCACCTATGGCTTGGGGATGCTGATTGGCTTCTGGGCTGCCGGGCAGATTTCGGATTACTACCTCGATCCGGCCGGACTTCACGACTGGAAATCAATTTGGCTGGTTCCGGCTGGCATTTCCGTTTTGGTTTTACTATTTTTCATCTCTTTTTTCAAAAGAGAAAAAGAACCCTCTCACCAATAAACCCCGTTAACTATGAATTTTGACTCAAGCAGAAGGTCTTCCTTCAAGAAAATGATCTTGGGAGGAGCTGCGATGGGCACGATGTCTTCTTTCGACTGGAAATCAGACCAAGCACCGCTTCAACTCAAGGGAAATATCAAACACGGTGTCTGTGCTTGGACCATGCCTTCCCTCAGCCTGGACGAACTTTGCGTAGCTGTGAAAAAAATCGGATTCAACGCAATTGACCTCGTCGGACCAAAAGGCTGGGACACGCTCAAAACCCACGGAGTCGAATGCTCCATGTGCAACGGCGCTGAGCTGGGCATCCCCAAAGGGTGGAACGATCCCCAATACCACGAACAACTGATAAAAAACTACACCGAGCTGATCCCCCAGGTAGCCAAATATGGCTACAAAAACCTGATTTGCTTCTCCGGAAACCGCAACGGGATGGACGATGAAGTCGGTATGAAAAACTGTGCCGAAGGGCTCAAACAAATCATCGGCGTAGCAGAAAAGCATGGAGTGATCATCCAAATGGAGCTGCTCAACAGCAAAGTAAACCACAAAGACTATATGTGCGACCTCTCCCCATGGGGCGTAGAGCTCTGCAAGATGGTTGGAAGCGAAAACTTCAAGCTGCTCTTTGACATCTACCACATGCAGATCGACGAGGGCGACCTCATCCGGAGCATTCAGACCAACCACCAATACTTTGGGCACTACCACACGGCCGGAAATCCAGGCAGGAACGAGCTCGACGAAAACCAGGAAATCAACTACCCAGCGGTCATGCGGGCCATTGTGGCTACCGGATACCAAGGCTTCGTTTCCCACGAATTCATCCCAAAATCTGATGATAAAATCGCCGCACTGGCTCAAGCGGTGCAGGTCTGTGATGTTTAACTAATTAAACCAAAATACCCATACTTATGGCAAATGAAGCGTATGACGCAATCGTAGTTGGGTCAGGCATTAGCGGTGGATGGGCCGCTAAAGAGCTGACCGAGAAGGGACTTAAAGTATTGCTCCTGGAGAGAGGCCCAATGGTCGAGCATGTAAAGGATTATAAATCTGCAACTTTGGCGCCGTGGGAAGTCCCCCACAGAGGAAGAAGAACCCAAGAGCAACTGGAAAACCACCCAAATCTCAGAAGAGATTATGTTCTTAATGAGCTCAATCTAGATTGGTGGGCCCACGAAAGTGATTCCCCCTATGTCGAAGAAAAGCCTTTCACTTGGTTTAGAGGCTATCAAGTCGGTGGCCGGTCCCTGCTGTGGGGCAGACAATCCTACCGTTGGGCAAATGTGGACTTCGAAGCAAATTCCAAAGACGGCATAGCCGTAGACTGGCCGATCCGCTACAACGATGTCGCCCCTTGGTATAGCTATGTTGAAAAATTCATCGGAGTATCCGGCTCCAAGGACGGGCTGCCCATACTTCCCGACGGGGAGTTTCAGCCCCCTATGCCGATGAACTGCGTGGAAATCGATGCCGCCGAGAAAATCAAAGCGCATTACAAAGGAGCCCGGACTTGGACCATTGGCCGTCCAGCCAATATCACCCAGCCCCTCCCCGGTCGTCCCGGATGCCAATATAGAAACAAGTGCTCGCTGGGGTGTCCATTTGGAGGATATTTCAGCACCCAAGCCTCAACCCTTCCAGCTGCCAAGGCCACCGGCAACCTCACCCTCAGACCTTGGTCTATTGTGAGACGCCTGATCTACGACAAAGACAGCAAAAAAGCCACCGGTGTAGAGGTACTGGATGCCGAGACCAACCAAACCATTGAGTACGACGCGAAGATTGTCTTTCTCTGTGCATCGGCATTCAACTCCACAGCCATACTCATGAGAACGGCCACCGACATTTGGCCGGGAGGATTGGGCTCCTCATCCGGAGAACTGGGACACAACGTGATGGACCACCATTTCCGATTGGGCGCAAATGGAACCATGGACGGCTACGAAGACAAATACTATTTTGGCAGAAGACCCACTGGACTCTATATCCCGAGATTCAGAAATCTGGATGGAGAGAAGCGTGACTACATCCGCGGCTTCGGCTATCAAGGAGGTGCAAGCAGAAGCGGATGGGGTAGAGATGTAGCCGAACTCGGCTTCGGTGCTCCGATGAAAGAGGCCCTGACCGAGCCGGGTCCATGGAGCGTCGGCTTTACCGCATTTGGAGAGATCCTTCCCTATCATGAAAATACCATCAAGCTCTCCGACACGGTCAAAGACAAGTGGGGCATGGAAGCACTCGTGATGAATGCCGAAATCAAGGACAACGAGATGAAAATGCGTAAAGACATGATGGCTGATGCAGCCGAGATGCTTGAAGTTGCGGGATTCAAAAACGTGAGAACCTATGACGCCGGATACACCTTTGGCCAGGGAATCCACGAAATGGGAACCGCCCGCATGGGTCGTGATCCGAAGACTTCCGTTCTCAATGGAAACAACCAAGTTTGGGAAGCGAAAAACGTTTTTGTCACTGACGGAGCCTGCATGACTTCGGCAGCCGCGCAGAACCCCTCGCTGACTTACATGGCGCTGACTGCCCGCGCGGCAGCTTTCGCAGTGGATGAACTGAAAAAGATGAACCTCTAATCCGAATCGACATGACTGTAATGAATAGAAGAGACGCATTGAAAAGCGTCGTCCTGATGATGGGAGGAACAATGATCGGAGCCTCAGCCATCCTCACCGGTTGCTCCCCGGAGCGACAGATCAAAGACCTAAACTTCTCGCCAGAGGATCTTGCTTTCCTAGATGAGATCGGCGAAACCATCATTCCCACCACGGACACCCCCGGCGCCAAGTCCGCCAAAATTGGGGAATTCATCGTTATGATGGTAAAAGACTGCTATGACGCCGACCAGCAAAAAGCCTTCATAGACGGACTAAATGCGCTAAGCAAGGACTTCAAAGATGAAAATGGCAAAGACTTCATGGATGCAAGTCAGGAAGAACGCTTGGCTTTTCTCAATGCTATGCAGCAGAAATTTGTCACTAGCGGCGATGCCCGCGAGCCTATAGTGATCAATATGCTCAGAGACCTGACGGTGCTCGGGTATTTCACCTCAGAAGTTGGCGCGACACAAGCGCTGCGCTTCATTGAGGCCCCGGGACGCTACGACGGGTGTGTGGACTATAAAAAAGGCGACAAGGCCTGGGCACTTTAATCCTATCTTTTGCAAAACCGGCCTGCCTCCTCCGAGGCAGGCTTTTTCTTTAAAACAACATGAAAAACCAACGAAGAAAATTCATCCAAATGGGAGCCATGCTCGGAGTGGGCGCGGCCTTCATGCCTCTGCAATTTTGTGCAGCTCCCAAAAAAGAGGGGGAAGCAGTAGCCGAATCCGAGCCGACCAAGTCCAAACTGGATAGTTTTGGCATACAGCTCTACTCCGTGAAAGAAGACATGGGAGCAGATGCCCAGGCGACAATGAGAGCTCTGGCAGGATATGGCTACAAGCAGCTGGAAGGATTTGACGGAGGCAAGGGGATTCTTTGGGGCATGCAGCCTACCGAATTCAAGTCCCTCATGTCCGAGATCGGCACTACTATGGTGGCATCCCATGCCAATGTCTATGAAAACTTGGACGCCCAAGCGGCACAGGCCGCAGAGGTGGGAATGAAATACCTGATCTGCCCCTGGATCGGCCCCCAGAAATCCCTCGATGACTACAAAAAAAGAGCGGATGAGTTTAACCAAATCGGCGAAAAGCTTAAATCCCACGGACTTCGCTTTGCTTATCACAACCACGACTACAGCTTTGTGTCCCAAGAGGGCGGCCTCGGTCAGGACATCCTGATGAACAACACCGATCCGGCGCTGGTTGATTTCGAAATGGACATCTATTGGGTGCATGTGGCCAATGCGAAGCCAGCCGAATACCTCGCCAAGTATCCTGGCAGATTCAGACTGTGCCATGTGAAAGATGCCGAAGCAGGCGCTGGAGATCCTCATGAGCGCGGGATATTGCTCGGCGCCGGGGAAATCCCTTATGCCGACCTGATCAAGCAGTCCAAAGACCTGGGAATGGAATATTTTATCGTGGAACAGGAACGATTCCCAACTGGCACTCCAATGGAAGCGGCTGCAGCCAATGCCAAATACCTCGCAGCACTTGAATTCTAAACGATCCCCTGGTTTCTCTCAGACTTTCTAAATAAGAGGAGAAACATCACGACCACCAAGATAATCAGCAGAGCCACTTCAAACTGCGCCCAGATCTGGGACCGGTTGATCAGGATTTTGGCTTTGCTGATTACTTTTTCGCCCTCGTCCATTTGGATTTTGCTCAGGTTTTGGAGGTCCCCGCGGGCTTGGGAAATCTTCTTATCATAAATCTTGACTTGCTCACGGTTTACTCCAGAAGAGTCCGAATACAGCAGGTCGTAGTTTTTTATCACCAAATCCTTCTGTATGATTGCCTTGAAATCAGCAAGATAAGAAGCTTCTTGATCGGTCAGCTTTGTCTTTTCAAAATCGACTATGGTAGCCAAGATGGAATTTTCATGCTGGGTGATTTCGTTGATCACCTTTGAGTAATCGTAGTCGATATTGCAGTGGTCGACGAGTTTTTGGATTTGGAAAAGGTCATCCGAAATTTCAAAGATATACCCCTCTACTACTAGCCGGTCATTGTAGACTTCTGTAAAAGCGCTGCCTATGCTTCGGAAAGACTTGCGTTCCAACATGTTTTTGCCATACAGCAACAGGAGCAAAATACCGATGATAACAAATGCCCTTACTTTTTTCTGGATTAGACTAGAATCTTGCATGTGTACTATATGAATCGAAATACGACAACTTCTTACTATATAACTCTCCCTGCCTACCTAATGTTAGGCAGTTAATGGCTCGATCAATCACGGCTTTTCTTCATAAACTCTCACAAAATCCACCTCCATTCTTTGCGGCCAAATGTCAGTATCTACTCCTTTGGCTCCGCCCCAGTTACCTCCGACCGCAATGTTGAGAATTAAATGGAACGCTTGATCAAAAGGCCACTCTTTATAGTCTTTGCCGGTATTGTCAAAGGTAAGATACTTGTCTCCATCGATGAAAAAATCAATTTTCTCCGTAGTCCAGTCTATGGCATAGGTGTGAAATTCCGAGGAAAAATCAGGGACCATTTTTTGCCCTCCCTTTTGCGTCCCAATCGTGTGGTTGAAAGCCTCGGTATGCACCGTGCCATGCACTTTACCTGGTTCGTAGCCCACGTGCTCCATGATATCGATCTCCCCGTCATTGGGCCAACCCCCGTACCGGCTTTCCTCCGGAAGCATCCAAATAGCTGGCCAAGTGCCTACCCCCTGGGGCAGCTTAGCCCTGACCTCGATGTATCCGTATTGCCAAGCGGCTTTACCCTTGGTCACCAGCCTCGCCGACGTATAACCTTTGGGACGGGTCGGGTCTGCATGTGCTTCGATGACGAGAACGCCATTTTCCACCCGTGCATTTTTCAGGTCCGCTTTCGAATAATACTCCAGTTCGTTGTTACCCCAGCCGTGGTCTCCGACATCGTAGCTCCACTTTTTAGGGTCAGGAAGGCCTGCTTCGGAAAACTCTTCCGCCCAAACCAAACCCGGCTTGGGCGGGTCTTGGGCGAGGCATGATATAAAAAGGACTTGGGAAAATAGGATGAACAGGGTCTTTTTCATCTGGTTTTTGAAGGATTCGGAAAATACAAAACTTTCCCAAAAACACCGAGTTATTCTCCCGCCAATACGAAAATCGAAGCGCAAGGATACTTTCGCCCTCGCCCAAAAATGGTAATTTAGCAGAAGATATAAACCCAAAACCATGGCCTACTACTTTAGACTGGGGCAAATCCCTCCCAAACGCCACACACAGTTTCGCCAGCCAGACGGCAGTCTTTACAAAGAGGAACTGGTCAGCTCGAAGGGCTTCTCCGGGATCTATTCCAACCTCTACCACATACACAATCCCAACGAAGTCAAAGCAATCGGAAAACCCATCCCATATAACTGGGAAGCCTCAAAAGACCACGGACTGCAGCAAACCCACCTGAAGACATCCGGAGTGGAGAATACCGGCGAGGACTATCTCGGCGCACGACGCATGCTCATGATGAACAATGACGTAATGATGGGAATCTGCTCTCCCCGCCAGCGTAAGATGGATTATTACTTCAAAAATGCCGACGGAGACGAGATCATCTTTATCCACGACGGTGAAGGCGTACTCTATTCGCAATTTGGCAAACTGGAAGTAAAAAAAGGCGACTATGTGGTCATTCCCAGGACGACCATCTATCGCTTTGAGTTCTCGGAAAAAGGCTCCTTGAGGCTTTTGGTAATCGAATCCCACGGCCCAATAGAGACTGTCAAAAGATACAGGAATGAAATTGGCCAGCTTCTCGAACACTCGCCCTATTGTGAGCGGGACATCCGTCCACCGCATGAACTTCACATTGAGGAAGAAAAAACAGATCACCTAGTACAGATCAAAAAGCAGGGCTTCCTCCACCAATACACCTATGGACACAGTCCTTTGGACATAGTAGGCTGGGATGGCTATCTCTATCCCTACGCGCTTTCCATCCATGACTTTGAGCCAATCACGGGGCGGATCCACCAGCCGCCACCAGTACACCAAACCTTCCAAGCTTGGGGATTTGTGATTTGTTCTTTTGTCCCGAGACTCTTCGACTATCACCCGCTTTCCATTCCTGCCCCTTACAATCACTCCAATATCGATTCGGATGAGGTGCTATACTATGCGGAGGGAGAGTTTATGAGTAGAAAAGGAATAGACCGGGGCTCCTTTACCATCCACATGGGCGGTCTTCCCCATGGTCCTCATCCCGGCACAGTGGAGAAATCCATTGGGGCAAAAGAAACCCACGAATACGCTGTCATGCTGGACACCCATCGGCCGCTTTTCATCACAACCGATGCGCTGGAATTTGTCGACAAGGACTATCCCATGAGCTGGACGGAGTAGGGAAGGGTGGGAAGACCGAGGACGCGAGACAGAAGCCGTGCCAACGATACTGTCTTCCCTTCATTCAAACTTTCCTCATTGCCGCTAGGCGAAAGCAAAAAAAAAACGGCTGACAGAATCAGTGACAGCCGTTTTTGATTTTCCCGCGAAGACCAATCACTTACTATCCACAATTTCGAAAATCGGCTCTCCGTCGGCTGCGTTAGGATACTTGATCTTGAGTAGGGCTGATACCGTAGGCGCGATGTCAGTGAT
>CAZTJM010000183.1:0-8724 GCA_964613865.1 uncultured Limnohabitans sp.
TTCCAGCTCTTCACCTACTACAATTCCCTGTTTCCCGGCTTTATTCCAATTATGGATCAACTTCTGGATGAAAATGATCAATAGCATTTCCCTCTACTTAGCATTAGCTTAGATTTGATAGCCGATGAAGGGCTAATGTCGAATGCCCTCGACCGACCATAGCAGGTTCGCTTGAAATTCATTTCCGAATTGATTAAGTACATGCCCTCAAAGCCCCAGAAGATTCGAAAACAAGTTGACTTATCAAGAGTTGCATTGAAAACCCACCGACAGATCATGAAAAGACTTCAACTCGTAGCATTCCTTTTCCTCTCCTTCAGCTCCTTCGGGCAAGGTCTCCCCGGCCTGGGTGCAGGCACGATAGGCACAAATAAACCCATCCTTCACGGCAAAAACTGGGTCGCCATCACCGGCAAACCCCTCGCAGCAACAGCCGGGGCACAGATCTTCCAGCAAGGAGGCAACGCAGTGGATGCCGCTTGCGCCATGATCGCCGCTACTTCCACCATGTGGGACGTGCTCTCTTGGGGCGGCGAAACCCAAGCACTCATTTACCATCCTGGGGAAAAGAAGGTCATCGCCATCAATGCCCTGGGCTATGCGCCTACCGGGGCAACAGTGGATTTTTACAAATCCCAAGGAATGGCCTATCCGCCCGAATATGGCCCCCTAGCCGCTACCACGCCCGGCACTCCTGGGGGCATCATGACGATGCTGGCAGAGTATGGCACCCTGAGCCTGGAGCAGGTGCTAAAACCCGCCATGGATCTTGCCAAAGGCTATCCAATAGAAGCACAGACGGCAAATGCCATCGAAGGCCAAAAAGCCAGAATCAAAGAATGGCCTTATTCCAAAAAGGTTTTCCTAACACATCTCGGTGAAAAAAGGGAAGCTCCAGAAGCAGGAGAAATCTTCGTACAGGAGGATCTCTACCAAACGCTGGCCAAGCTGGTGGCCACTGAACAAGAAGCATTGAAAGCTGGAAAGTCCCGAAAGGAAGCGATCTATGCCGCCTACGACCGATTTTATAAGGGAGACATCGCGAAAGAGATCGTACGTGGCACACGAGAACAGGGCGGGCTCTTCACGGAGTCGGATCTTGCCAATTGGAAAGTGAAGATCGAGGAGCCGCTGCATGTCAACTACAAAGGAATCGACGTCTACAAGTTGCAGGAATGGACACAAGGCCCGGCACTCCTACAGTCTCTAAACATCCTCGAAAACTTTGACCTGAAGTCGATGGGCTACAACTCCGCCAACTATATCCACACGGTATATCAGGCGATGAGCTTGGCCTTTGCAGACAGGGACTTCTACTACGGGGACCCGGCTTTTGTCAAGTCACCGATGAAGGGCTTGCTGTCCAAGGAGTACGCCAAGGAAAGAGCCAAACTTATCGGCTCGGCAAATGACCCCAAGATCGGTGCGGGCGACCCCTATCCTTTCCAAGGGGAAACCAACCCACACGCAGACTTATTGAAAAAGAACCAGCTCGCCCTAGCTTCAGCAGATGCGAGCGAGCTTTCTTCGGTAGTAGATGAAAAATTCCTGAGCGAATTCCAAAGTGGGACGACTTCCGTACAGACAGCCGATGCCGAGGGTTGGGTCGTGTCAGTGACCCCTAGCGGGGGCTGGGTTCCCGCCGTGATCGCGGGCAACACCGGGGTGGGACTTTCCCAGCGCATGCAGAGTTTTGTTTTGGATGAAAACCTGAATCCCTATAACCTTCCAGAGCCTGGCAAAAGGCCCCGGGTGACCTTGACCCCAAGCCTGGCACTGAAGGACGGCAAGCCCCTGCTGGCCTTCTCGGTACAGGGTGGTGATTCCCAAGACCAAAACCTCCTGCAGTTTTTCCTCAACGTCGTCGAGTTTGACATGAACGTACAGGAGGCCGTCGAGGCCGCCAACTTCAACTCCTATCAGATGCAGAGTTCCTTTGGAGACCATGAGATCAAGCCTGGAGGAATCACGCTCCGACAGGACACTCCGGATTGGGTACGTAGAGATTTGCTCAAGCGCGGCTATTCCATGGATTTCTGGGCAAAAACCTCGGGACCCATCACCGCCATTTGGCTGGACTGGAAGCATGGTACCCTCTGGGGCGGCGCGAGCAATTACGGGGATGACTATGGGATTGCTTGGTAGGGTGCAGCTTAAAGATTAGCGGTCTGAAAAGACTTATCCAAGTTGTGAAAACTTGGATAAGTCTTTTCCTTCCTCAATCAATTTAGCCGATTGCTTATACCCCACCTAGTTTTTGATCAGGTGATGGTACCTCGCCATGTAATAGGGCAAGAGGTAAAACGTCCCCTCCTGCTCCGCATTTCCTCCCCCAACTTCACGGTATAGCAAGGCAAACCCATCCCGATCCTGGCGCACGTGTCCGCGTTCATCTACCGCAACTGCGTAGGTGTCATACCGCCAGCCTTTTCCCTCGCTTTGACCCGGAGTCGGATCCAGCTGCACGTCCAGTCTATGGGTATTGTCCATTTCATAACCGATCAAGTCGAGCGGTATCCGCTCCAGCGTTTCGACGATATCTTCGCTCTTTGCATCCCAAGTGCTGTACAATTTGGACTTGTAGGGAGCATAGAGCTTGTTTTCTGGGAAGACCAGCTCGGGATTGAAAAGGCCTTGTTCGGCTTTCTCCGAGAATTTCTGGGCCAAAGCCCCATAGATCGTATTCCAAAAGGCATTCTTTTGCTTGCTGACGTGAAGCCAGGTGTACTCCAAGGATTCCCGATACATCAGCAAAAGAGACGGATCTTCTTCGTAGTTGACCAAGCCATAAAAACTCATCAAGGACAGATTGTTGTCCCAAGGCACCACATTGTCGGGAGGGAAAAATTCCTTGGCATGCATCGCATTGATATGGTAGTTGTATTTGTCACGAAGCATCTTGGCGGTCTCCCGATACTTCGAATCGCCGGTCACATGGGCGGCCACATTCAAGAATGACAGCATCATCATGGAGTTGAGCCCTCTCTGGTCCCAGCCCCAAACAGAAGCCATATACTCAGGGGAGAAATTGCCCCAACGGGTAGGCAGTCCGTCGTGGTCTCTGAGGACAAAGCCATTTCGGATCAGGTGATCTGTGATATCGGCGACCACTTCACGGACCACGGCTTTTTCCTCCTCGGTTTTGGCCACTAGATCGTAGTAGATCGCATAGAAGAAGTAGTGTCCCGCCAACTCATCGGAGCTGGTATCGCATTTCCACATGTACTTCCCGTCTTCACTTTGGGGAAAACGGGGATAGATGTCCTTCCAGAAAGGATCGGACTGTTGGTGCCGCTTGTTGTACTCCCTGCTGTATTGCTCATTGACCGGCTCACGGTAGTCGATCGGGATGATCACCCGGGCAGGAAATCCAGCCTCATGCGTGATGTCCACCAGCCATTTGCAAGCCTTCAAGCTTCTGTCGGCTAATGCTTTGGCTTCCGGATCCCCGGTAACTGCATAGCGAAAGGCCTGAGCAGCGCCGTACATGGAGGTGTACATGCCGTCGTTGTCCGAAATTCCCAGCTCGTAGGAGTTTTTGTCGAAGGGAACCTTAAGATTGTTTGGGGCTACAAAGCCCATCCTCACGTGACGGTCTTCGGTCAGTTTGGTAAAAAAAGCAGCTTTTTCCTCAAAAGTCATCGGCACGGAAGCGATTTGGCTGATGCCCCCGCCTGTAGCAATCCACGCGGTGCCAGACTCATCGACTGCGATGTCGTTGACATAATCGTCGGGCAACCAGCGTCGGCTAAAGCGGTAGTAGAAATAATCCCCTTCCACTCGAATTGCTCCTTTTTTTGTCCCAAACCAAACTTCTCCGTCAGGCCCTGCGGCTGCACTGGTGAAGTTGTTGTAAGGGAGTCCCTCGGCTCCGGTGAAGAGCTTCCATTGCGTCCCTTCCAATCTGCCTACACCCTGGTCCGCGCCAAACCACAGGTTTCCCTTGCTATCTATGACCAATGCCGCTACATCCTTGGGCGACCAGCTATACTTGCTGTCCGACGGGAGCACGCTTTCCCAAGTATTTCCGGATGACTTTCGATAAAGCCCGTGTTCGGTCCCAATCCATTGCTTTCCCTGGTAGCTGATGGCTGATAAAACTCTTCCTGTGCCAGCGGGGAGGTCCTTTTCGGGCATCGGGCTTTCTTCAATTCTGTTTTTGGACTTAAGCCATTGGGCTCCATCAAACTCAAAATACTTGCCCTGGGATGCTGCGGTCGCTTTGTCATTGAGGATTTGAATCCGGTCAATCGCACCTTCTGGGAGGCCTAATTTGGAATCGTGGATGGTCGCCACATCCTGATCAAAGGTTCTTTCCTTTTCAAGGGGAAGAGAGCTGGAACCCACTATGAGTACTAATGCTGCAATGAATGCTTTCATTAAGAAATGGTTTGATTGGACTTAAATAGTAACAGAACCTTCTGGTCCGATTGAATTGCTTGAATCTCCGGCAGCAGCCTTGATTTGCCTGATGTCAGCTCGAAGTTTCTGGCTGAAAAGTGCCATATCCGAGCTGTGAACCACGATGTTGACTCCTTCTTTGACCCAGTCGATTTGCCTTTGGGGCTCCAGGGAAAAATGGATGCCTACTCCCAGCCCATATTTTCTGGCCTTTTGGATGATCGTTCGGACCGTGGCGACAAAATCCGGATGGTCGTACTGCTCAGGAATCCCTAGGTTGATCGAGAGGTCGTGAGGTCCGATAAAGACCGCATCCAATCCCTCTATGCTTAACAATTCCTCGAGCCGCTCCACCGCCGGAATGCTCTCGATGTTGGCGATACAGAGATTGCCCTGATTGTAGCGATCCAAATAGGCCTTTAGCTCGGCCGGAAGCTTCTCCCCACGCAGCGCGTTGTCCAGTCTCTCGCCTTTCAGTGGCCGGTACTTGGTCGCCCCGACGAGTTCCCCGATTTGGGCTGGGTTTTCCAGATAGGGAGCAATCACGCCGATGGCTCCGTCATCTAGGGCCTGGCTCGCCCGGTAGGGATCCGGTCGGCGGATACGCACGATTGGCGTCAGCCCCTTGGCCTGATAGGCCCAACACATCCGGGAAAGTTCGGCCCGGTCGATGGCAATATGCTCCGTGTCGAGAAACACAAAATCCAATCCTGCATCGGCGACAATATTTTGCCAACGGGGAGCATTGGTGGTGATGCAAGTGCCGTATACTGTCTTTCCCTGCATCAGTTTCCGTTTTAATTCATCCTTCTGAAAGTTGGCCATGGTCTTAGCGGATTGAAAAAGTCCTGCTTTGCTTGGAATACCCAAAAAGGGCCAAATCGTACTATGCTATTTTCCCCAAATTGTCAAAACACAGCGAATATTTCTCCTGCGGCTACATCGCAAGCGCCAGGGATGAATACCCGCCGCCAGGACACTAGCCTTTTTCTTTTGTAGCAAAGTATTTAAGAGGAGAAAGTCCAGCACCAGTTTTAGCCTTTAGCCCATGAAAACCACAAGCTCCCTGAAATTGCTCTTTGCCTGCCTCCTTTTTGCCTATTTCACCTCCCCCGTCGTCCAAGCGCAGGAAATGGCGGACTTTTCTGAAGCCTCCCTCTACGTCCCAAAAAACGAAGAGAAAGAGTTGGAGCAAGTCCTCCTCGTGCTGCGGGAAGAAGTGGAAAAAAGATCAGGACGCGTGCTGCCCTCATCCAAAAAACTCGACCCAACCCAGCCCCAGATCATACTGACCCTCGGTCATAAAGCTCTTCCGGCACACCTGAATGCACCCCTCATTGCCCTTGGGGACATCAAGGACGAAGGATACCGGATCCTATCGCTCCCCGCTGAGCGAAAAATTGTGATCCAGGCAAAAACCAAGCGAGGAGCCCTGTACGGCGTCGGGAAGCTCTTGAGAAACATGGTGCTGCGTCCCAGTGAAGTACTAGTCCCCCAAAGCCTAAACCTGGTCTCATCACCCCGCTACCAAATCCGCGGCCACCAGCTCGGCTATCGCCCCAAAACAAACAGCTACGATGCCTGGTCCGTTGCCCAGTTTGACCAGTACATCCGCGATTTGGCCATCTTTGGAGCCAACAGCATCGAGATCATGCCCCCGCGAACCGATGATGACTTTACCAGCAGACACATGAACTTGCCAGCGATAGAAATGATCCGCGAGCAGTCTCGCATCTGTGAAAACTACGATCTCGACGTATGGATGTGGTATCCCAATATGGGCGAAGACTACCAACATCCAGACTCCCTCCAAAAGGAAATCGAGGAGCGACGGGAAGTATTTGCCAGCCTGCCCCGACTGGACCACCTGTTTGTTCCCGGTGGGGATCCCGGGGATGTGGAGCCAGAGGTGCTCTTTGACTGGCTGGAGCAGCAGGCAGGCATCCTCAATGAATACCACCCCGAGGCTAAGATCTGGATCTCTCCCCAGGTATTCCGCCCGACCAAGGAGTGGTTTGACAGCTTCTTTGCGCGCGTCAACCAAAATCCCGAATGGCTAGGAGGTGTGGTCTTTGGACCCTGGGTCAAAATTCCCATCGATGAGATCCGCGAAAGACTAAACCGCGACATTCCCATCCGCAGGTATCCCGATATCACCCACAGCCTCAGTTCCCAATATCCGATTCCAAGATGGGATCTGGCCTGGGCCATCACCCTCGGCAGGGAGTGCATCAACCCCCGTCCAAACGACGAAAAAATGATCCACAACGCGCTGGATCAATTCGCCAACGGGAGCATCTCCTATTCCGAGGGCACCAACGACGACCTGAACAAATTCATCTGGAGCGACCAGGACTGGAATCCCGAAATCTCCGAAATAGAAACGCTGAGGGACTATGCCCGCTACTTTATCGACGCAGACCTCGCGGAACCCCTTGCCCAAGCTTTTATGGCGCTGGAGCAAAATATCCGAGGCCCCCTGCTAACCAACACGGACGTACAGAATACCCTGCAACAATGGAAAGCAATTGAAGACAAAAGCAGCCCGACCATCAGGAATAACTTCCGCTACCAGATGGGATTGATCCGCGCCTACTTTGATGCTTATACCCAAAAGCGGCTGCTGCGTGAGGCCTGGCTGGAGCAAAATGCATTGGAGCAGCTGGGCAAGTACCAGCAAATCGGTGCCTCCTCCGCCATCAGTCTCAGTAAGTCCACCCTGGCCGCCGCTTGGGAGCAGCCGATCGCGGCAGATCTCAAGGCAAAATGCGAGTTGCTGGCAGATGAGCTATATGAAAGCATTGGCGCCCAGCTGACCGTCGACAAACATGGAGCGATGGGCGGCCGTGGCAACTTCATAGACAATATTGACAACCCCCTGAATGACGTGGCCTGGCTCTACAGCCAGTTTGCCAAGGCCGAAAAAAAGGTAACCGAAGAAGCCAAGGCCGCGATAATCTCCGAAACCTTGAACCGTACCGATCCCGGACCGGGAGGATTCTATGACAATTTTGGAGATCCATCCAGCTGGGAACGGGTGGTATTCCGCTACGACCTAGCCAAAGATCCCGGAAACCTAAGGACTCCAAGGGTAAGCTTTGGCGTGGGCCTGAAGGATCAGGAATGGGTGCATGAAGTGACCGCCAAGGGTTTTGGTGGAGACGCGGCGCCAAGAGCCTGGATGCATCAAATCACCACACTCTATGATTTGCCCTTGGAGATATTTTACGACAACCTCGATTCGGAAAGCTCCTATACGATCCGGGTGGCTTATACCGGAAGATTCCGATCCAAAATGAAGATGACCGCAGATGGGATTCCCGTTCATGACTTGATCCAGACGGGCGTGCAACCGATTTACGAGTTCCCTATTCCGGCCGAGGCGATCAAGGATGGGAAAGTAACCTTTTCCTGGACTTGTGGAGAGGCCGAGCGGGGTGCGCAGGTATCGGAAATCTGGATTATCCGGAATACAATTCCCCTCGGCGCAAAGCGCGAGCAATAGTTTGAGAGGTTACTGCTGGACCCTTGGTGCAACTTGGTCGGACGATGGGCCAGGTTGGTGAATAGTTGGCGTAAAACGGTCGAATGTTTGATCCGAGTAATAAAATCAGGTAGTCCGACTACATTGGGGTCGTGGGTAGAAATTAATCTTGATCGTATCAACACGGGTTGTTGTTCGACACGGTTCCACAAGCCCACCAGCTGAGCTCACCCAACAACCCATGGTTATTCAGAAGTTTGATCCCTTCGGGATCATTTGTTTTCAGATTCTGTTTGGTTGATGACCACGAAGTGGTCTAACATTTCAATAACCGCGGGTGGAACCCGTGGAAATGGGAGGGTCAAGGTAGGCCTCGACAACCCCGAAGCGGGTTGAACCTATGGGAAAGGAATTACTCCCGACAGCTGTACGGGATTCCGAAAAGATATAAGGGCGGTTTACTCCCGATGGCTATCGCGGACTACGCCCAGTCAAACACTTATTCTACACTCATATGGGAGGTGGGAAGGGTAGGCCAATCAAAATTTCCATCAATTGAATAGCATTGTCTTTCTGACGTTTTATAAATAAGACTATTATAGCTCTTAATATATTCATCACTGATAGGAACAATTTTACCTTCCAGCTGAATATACTTGCTATATTTTTCTCTATCATACAGACTCAACGCAAAATTAGGACTTAATGTATAGGCCCCTTAAATAGTCGGACGTGATTATTGGTTAAAACCTGTAAATTTCACGTCTATGAAAAAGCGCACATTTGTGTAAGCTCCCCCGAAAATTGGGCCAGTCAAAAGTTTACTTTTCACCCGATAA
>CAZTJM010000184.1:0-8652 GCA_964613865.1 uncultured Limnohabitans sp.
TTTTACCTTTTTCATCAAACACATCTATGTTCAGGCATGAAGTACCGAAGAAGTTATGGATCAGCTGCTCAAATTTCTGGGTATTCATATTGTAGCATTTCCACCCTGCGACGTAATCCACCTCGGCCATCAGGTAGGTAGGCTCTTTTACCGCATTTTTGATTCGGTCTTCTACTGAGTCCTTTGAGTAGCCGATCTTGTATAGGTCGGCGATAGAGGAAATTCTAGGATCAGAACTAAGTGATTTCAACACATAGATAAAGCCAGACTCTTTGTCTTCGTCGGATATCGCACCCAGGCTTTTCTGGAGTTGCTCAGTAATCTTGTCGCGATTTTCTGTGACCCTACGACCATTTTTATACAATTCTGCGGAGAGAGATCTCAATAGCATATCCGATTCGGTTCCGTTTTCAAAGATGCATCTCAACCGCGCGTTTGTTTTTCCAGACTTGTCGACTTTTTTCTCTTCAATCTCTGCGACGTACAAGAGGATCCCATTAAGGACGAAAAAATAGCCTACACCAATTTGTTGCTCATTTTTGAAATCTTTAATCTTTCTCTTTCCTTCTTTTAGCTCGAGTTGACAGGCCTTTAATATTGGTTCAAATAGCTCGAAATCCTCGCAAACCTTTCGACTTCCTATATAATCGGGCATGGTAGTCACCTTGGGGGTATGCTTGAAGTCAAAAAGCCCGGCATCGTCTTCCAAGATCCCCAGGTCATCGTCCAGAATATCGCTGAATGATTTTATTTCCTTCTTTGGCCTCCTTTGATACTCAGCCCTTGGCTCTTCCACCGTATTGACAACCTTTGTCATCAAAAGCCCATAGTGATCCTGAGGGAATAGCATCGCTACTTTTCCGGGATCTTCACGAATGCTCTTCAGTCTAGAATAGAGCTGGTATTCGGATACGTTGGTGATATTTGATTCCGGTGCCCGTCCATTTTTCGCAAAAAAATCATTAATCTGATGAAAGGATGCCAGCAAGCGATCATCCGGTGTATTGGTAGCGATTGCCTTCTTTTTTTCCTCTATCAAGTGAAAATCTTCGTCATTGAAGATCTCATCCAATGAGGCGTATTTTTTACGATGCTGCATGCTTCCTCCTCTGCTCATTGATGAAAATAATTGCCTCAGCCATTCTCCTTTCGAGTGGATCCCCGGAACTGATGTTCGGCTTTTTGCCATACATCGCTATAAATTCCTTGATTTTGGGATATAGAAGCAAAACTTCGTCTTCTGTGATAGATATGCGAGTCGCTTCAATCGTTTCTTGGATCACTCTCAGCACCTTGGTTGTCACGGACTTTGAGAGTATTTCAAAAGCCTTCTGGAAAGGGTTTACCTGATCGATTAGGTCGATGTGAAGGTCATCGATATTCACAAAGGTATTTGCCATGCGGATAAAGCGCTTGTCACCAGTTTCCTTGACCTCCCCGTTTTTGATCACAGAATCAACCACTACCTGCTGGCGAACTTCCTCGACTTCATCCGCAGATAGATCGGGATACCTCACCTGAATGATTTTTGGGATAAGTACCTTATTGATTACTTCAGGATCTACATTCCCAGGCATGGCCTTGAGCATTTGGTCATCTTGAAGAATCACCGCCTTCAAATCATTGAGATCCGATTCGATGATATCCTTCACCCTTTTGGAACTTGGCTCTTTTAGCCCGCGTATTTTGAGTTCGCCTGGCTTTGCCTTATCCTCATCCGACAGTTTGGTTTTGAACTTCCAATTGGGAGCCAAGACTTGCTCCATCAGTAGGGAAGCTGTAATGGCTTTCAGCATGTTATTGACCGAAAGCTTCACCTGATCATCCGCGGCATCGGGCTGGGCGATGAGATTGGTAAACTGGGCATGTGTCTTATTACTACTGTCGCGTGTACAGCGGCCGATGATCTGGATGATCTCAGTCAAAGACCCACGATAGCCGACGGTCAGCGCATGCTCGCAATATGGCCAGTCAAACCCTTCCTTCGCCATACCCAAGGCAATGATCAGATCCATGTCATCTTCGTCCTTACTCTTTCTCAGATATTCGACTATTTTATCCCGCTCCCTGGAATTGTCCTCTACCAAATCTGCGACTTTGAGGATTTTTCCATCTGAGTGACGCTTGACATAGATCACCCCGGTTTCGGCATCTTGCTTGACAACATCTCCGATAGCGTCCAAAATAAAGTTCACCTCATTGTGTTTGTCCTTAGTGGATTCACCGGAGTTCACATTGGGGATATGGAGGATGGTTTTTTTGTCCGTGTCCAATACTTCCAAAATCGCCTCCGTGTATCTACCTTGATAGAAGTGGTAACCAATCCCCAGAGATTTCAGGTAATTGTACCCGTTCAGCTGCTCGTAGTAGTTGTAAGTGACTTTTTCAAATTTAGCCTCATCTTCGGGAGGAAGCACCGGTACGCTATCGCCTCGAAAATAGGAACCCGTCATGGCGATGATATGAGCCGAGGACCTCTGCATGATGTTCCGAAGGATGTCACCCAAACGGTTGTTGATATCAGCAGAAACGTGGTGAAACTCATCTATTGCAAGCAGGCAATTGTCAAATGCCTTTTCTTCCAACTCCTCCGAAGCAAATCGCAACGTAGCATGCGTACAGATCAATAGCTGTTCATCATTAGCCATGAAGTTGTGAAAAGCCTTCACCTTGCTCAAGCTCCCGTCACTGCCTGGCATGCACAAATTATAGGTATCATTTGGCACCCAATCAGCAAAAAATCCGCTTGACTTTAGATCTGTCTGGGCAAAGGAACTTCCGATGGATCGCTCTGGGACTGCCACAACCACCTTTTTGACGCCTTGGTAGAAAAGCTTGTCCAATCCCAAAAACATCAATGCCCTGGACTTTCCAGAGGCCGGTGGCGCTTTCAGCAATAATTATTGAGCATGTCTGGCCTCATACGCCCGGGCTTGCATGTCACGCATACCCATAGGGTTGGTTTGGGTGCTTTGGCCAGTCTGGTGATAGTTTACTTCTACTATATTGGGCATTTTAAATGTCTTTTCCGTCTAAGTTTCGTCTAAAAACATGTTCCATATATTTGAAATACAGCCAATTGAGACTGCTTTTCGTCTGATTCCCGTCTAAATCTCGTCTAACTGAGCTGGACTAATCAGCAAGTTAGACCAGCCGCTTCCTCTTCCAGTTTTTTCGTTTTCTATCACATAACGATCTCATAAAAAACAGCTGGCTATCAGTGGATTCCATCGGATTGGTATTCGGGTGTCACATGACCGTCACATAAACATCCCTCATGGCTATCCTTTGAATTTTAGCATCTTTCTTGGCTCTTTATTTTCATTTGTTTTCACAGCAAAGGAAGAAAAAGTGGGTTTGGAGAGATACAGGGCACTTTTTCTAGAGTTTATTTTCAGTTTATTTTTTTTTAGCCAGTTTTCTCTCCACAGCCTAAAACCAGCTTTTCCTCAGCTATTCACCACTAATTCCAATTCTAAATCACATGACCATCACATAAGAATATACTGATAATCAACTATTTACATGATTTATGTTTCTGGTAGTCATCTATTTGTCACATAAGGGCTATGCCCAAAATGGGATATAGCTTGCATACTTTCTGGATTTGCTATCTGGGTCTTCTTCCTTTATCACCCCGTCGGCTAACGCTTCTCTTATAATTCTGGAGGCAACAGAATAGTTATGATCTTCAATTTTGAATCGATCTCTTAGACTTTGATTGGTCATTTTTTCATTTGAAACATGTTTAAGACAAGCATGCTGATAGCAAGCCCGAATCTTTTCTTTCTTATCCAAATTGTTCAGTGACTTGTAATGAAAAATGCTTACCCGTGTCCTGTTTTCGGACACTATGACGTTGATTGGAGGCAACTGGTAGAGTTCGTTGTAAAAAATCACCTTATCCAATCCACTCCCTTTTTCTTCACAAAACCCCATTCTACGCATTAGATCAGCTAGCTTTTCATTCCGTGAAATATATCCATCTATGAATCTTTCTGGCGTTACCAGTGGAGTCCCTGGATTGGAGATCTCAATACGATCACTAAAAATTTCTATCATTGGGAACCCCTTTACAGAAAAATCTTGGTGAATAAGCGCATTCGCAACTAGTTCACGAATAGCTATTTCAGGATACATTCTAGTTTCAGTCCTCAACGCCTTTCCGATCTCTTCATTTGCTGGAAGCTGGCTATTTACCCACTCCACCAATCCCTCAAAACCTAAAGCATATCCTTTTACCCCCATCTGTTCACGTTCAGTTTCCACCTTATTCTTTCCTTTGTAAACGATTGCTCTGACAGCCTTTCGCTCAGTACTTTCAAAGGATCTTAATTGTTTGGCAAACAATAGAGCTCCCAACTTAGTGATCGCATAGCCCTTGTGTTTTACGACTAATCCTTCCTCTATAAATTTGGAAATAACGCCTTCCACTGTAGATGGATATGGTATCTTCATCAAATCAAAATAGGTCTCAGCACTTAGGTAATGAGTAATGTCAGAGACACTCAGATTATCCATTGCGATTTCCTTTTCAAAAGGCTTATTGTCTTTTTTCCAGATTTTAGCCTGCTTTTCAGGGAAATCATTGAGCTTTCTGGTAATGGTGTTAATGCGGATATAGGCTTGATTAGTAAATTCGACTGGTTGGGCTTTAGCAGCTGGAATGATATATATGGAAATATGACGAGTGGCATCATATTCAAATTCATGTACTTGAAAATCAATACGCGGATTGACTCGAGTAGCAAGCCAATGCTCCAAGTCCTCACCTTTCTTTTTATGTGTCTTGGCTTTGAAAGTTGTCCCTTTGATAATGTGTGTGCTATCTTCTACTCCAAAAACTAAATAGCCGTAAGGCTGATTATGGATGCACGCTCCATTCGACAATGCCGAGATTCTTTCTCCAATTTCTTCAGGAGAATGAAAATTTAGCTTAAACTCCACCCATTCGCTTTCGCTGGGGAGCTTCACTAAATCATCTAAAGTTTCTTTAAGTTGATCCTCTGTCATCACTTTTTCACCTTCCTTTCTTTTTTCTCATTTGCGAACAGGCTGTCCTTGATTTTCTCTTCAGCGATCATTTTCTCATAGAGCTTGAAGAGGTATTCCAGCCGCTCCTCGTCGGATTCAAAGGGTCGACTGCGGTAGCAGCGCTCGATGGCCAGGTCATTCAGCCGATGGGCTTCCCTCAAGCCTTCCGGCATCTTGTCCGGGTCGTACAGCTGGGCTAGTGTCTTCTCTGAGTGACGCTCTCTTTCTTCCAGAATACGGAAAACGCACTGGGTGATTTCCTGCTTTCGCTGCTCCGAAATGGAAGGAAAGGGAAATGTATTGTAAACAAGACTTGCTGAATATCGGTAATCGGACTTAATTCTACCTGCCAAATTTCTGATCCATACCATGTGGATTTTGGATTGCAAAATCCCAAAATGATGAGGTAGCACATTGTAAACAGCCAAAGCTGAGTCAAGAGCTATAAACTTACTGCTAAAGAAACCCATAGGGATATAATCTCTTCTTTCCGAAGAATGCCTAGGTAAGAGAACAAAGTCAGAATTCTGGTGTCGTATTTCTCCAAAACGATGAGGGAAGCTAGCCAATGTCCTTGTGGCCTCTCTTTGGCTGTCTTTGCGTAGTGACTCTACTCTTTTGATTCTTTCGACAATGGGATTTGGCAATTTTTCTTTTTCATAATCCCCTTCTATCCATATACAATACCTGTTTCTTCCATTTATAAATTCTTTAGCACTCAATGCTGAACGAATTACATCTTCATTGGATAGTGATTCAGATCTTAGTTCATCTTCAGTAAGTAGTAAATTTCCACCATCATTTGGCATGCTTCCGAAATTCATTTCTGGAAAGGAAGACAATGGCTTACTTCTTTTTTCTACGTAGACATTTTCTCCTTCAACCAAATAGGGATTAATATTTCTAACCTCGTTACTTAGGCCATTTTTGAAAATGGTCTTTTTTAGAGCCTCTCCGCCTGTAAGCCCTATTATTGCCACAATAACACCTGCATTTTGTTTTGCGTTATTTGTCCATTTAAATGAAGGATGCGCAAAAAATATTGAAATTCCCGGCTTTAAAACATGCGGCCAAAGGATACTCACTTGCTCGCCTTGCGAAATAGAATTAGTTGTTACGAAAGCAAATCGATATGATGTGTTCTTGATAAAGTCAGCCCCCTTTTTAAACCAGCAAGCTATATAATCTAGATTATTTGCTCCGTTTATACCCTTGAAAATTAAATCAATGTCCTCCTTTTGTTCTTCGTTTTGCAATCTTGCTCCCAAATACGGAGGATTACCCAAAATGCAAATTTCATCACCTTCCTTCTTCGGGCATACTTTCTCCCAGTCCAGGCGGCAGGCATTTCCACAGACGATCTTACCCGCTTCCTTCAGAGGTAGTGTAGGACTGGTCTTTCCAAATTCCCTATGGAATTCCACATTCATCTGGTGCTCAGCCAGCCAGAGTGATAGCTGGGCGATCTCATGGGCGAAGTCGTCGATCTCTATCCCGAAAAATTGGCTGAGCTGGATCCGGGAAAACAACTCCACCTGAAAAGATGCAGCCAAACTAAGTTGAGCTTTTGGGATAAAGGAAAGCTGTTCACTTTTACTGTTAAATCCAGCAGCGGCTTTTTGCAATTCCTGAAGATGATGGATAATGGCTATTTCCAGCCTTCGGAGTTCCTTGTACGCAATGATCAGGAAGTTGCCACTTCCACAGGCTGGATCGAAGATTTTGATCTTGCTCAGTCGGTACAGCAGCTCGTTTAGCTTTTTGGGATTATGCTTCGCCTTTTCAAACTCCTCCTTCAGTTCATCCAAAAAAAGCGGCTCGATCACCTTCATGATATTAGGCACCGAGGTGTAGTGTGCGCCCAGGCTTCCTCTTTTATCAGGATCGATCACGCCCTGGAACATCGACCCGAAAATATCCGGGTTGATATCCTTCCAGTTCATCGTCCCTGCATCGATGACCAGCTGTCTTGATTTCCGGCTAAACTCAGGTACCTGGAAAGAATCCTTAAACAGGCCTCCATTGACATAAGGGAAGGCGTTTAAATAAGCCGGTAGATCTTTTCGATCTTTTGAAGCAGTATTCAACACTTCAAATAGACTCTCCAGATAGGAACGAAGATCATTGCCATCTACCGCAGTGTGGGAGCTGATGGCATTGGTAAACTGTCCGTCTTGAAAAATGTGGGTGTCTTCAGCAAAAAAACAGAAAAGAAGTCTGGTCAAAAAGACATTGAGGGCGTGAGAATCTTCCTCTGTTGCGACTGGATTGTCTTTTTTGATTTCGTCAAACAGCTTAGCCATTCGCTCTGCAGCTTTGACATCTGCCGGGTTTTCGTTGCGATGCTGGGCTTTTTCCATGCCAGCCCAAGGCAGAAAGAAATCAAAATGCTTCGGTAGCTCTGCCAGCTCTATATCCAGTTTTTCCCCGGTTTTGGTGTCTATGGCCAAGAAAAGCTCATAGTCTGTCACTATCACAAATCGCTGCTCATGTTTGATCGATTGCGCCAGCTCAGAAACGGTAAGATGTAGATCGTCCGAATATTCCTCTCGGAAAAGGAGCTTTTTTTTCCAGGAAATTTCCCCCTCTGTTTTGGACAGGTTCAGGTTTCCTTTCTGCAATCTGGTAATGGATGCTTTGGGCAGCCCATAGGCTAAAAGCAGCTCATAAATGAATGTTTCTTTGGATAAGGACTTGATCAGATTTTGGAGATTGGACTCAATCTGGGCTATGTTCATTTAACTTTTTTATTTGGGGCTGCTCAAAAACTCTCCGCTTTTGGAAATTCCTAAGATACTAAGGTTTCGCCTGAATGCCACCACGAATAATGTCGAGTGAACTATAAAAACTGGTAGTGATATCAATAATGCTTCAAATTTACCTTTTTCACTTCTGAAGCGGCCAATAGACTACCGCATAAACACAGCCAGCCCACTACCTTTCATTTATTCCGTTTCCAATTGGCCTTGATCGATCAAAAGCTGGGAGTAGCACCATAATTAATTTCTAAACCTAAAGATTCTAATATGGAAACGATCAAAACACCTTCCCAAGTCGCTGAAATCGAGTTAGTTTACAAGCCAAAAATCGACATCTCCAATGCTCCAAAAGTAATCAGTTCAGAAAGTGCTTTCCGGATTTTGAAAGGGGCATGGGACGAGTACAAAATCCAGTTTGTCGAGTCCTTCAAAGTCATCCTACTCAATCGAGGAAATAGAGTTCTTGGAGTTGTAGAAATCTCAACTGGAGGAACTGCCGGTACCGTCGTAGATCCCAAGTTAGTTTTTGCAGCTGCTCTCAAGTCGAACTCCCAATCTATCCTGGTTGCTCACAACCATCCCTCGGGCAATTTAATCCCAAGTGTTCAGGATGAACGCATAACCAAACGCTTGGTCGAAGTGGGCAAGTTTCTGGATCTTCCTGTACTGGATCATATCATCGTGACCAGTGAAGGGTATTTCTCTTTCGCCGATGAAGGGAAGCTTTAGGCTTCCTTTTTACTCAATTCGATTTATAGAGTACTTCAAGTTTTTCACTGAGGAAGATCTTTTGCGAATTTTAATTAGGGTCTGCTTAGGAAATAAAAAAGTAGCTGGTTTAGGAAGTTGAGCTGGATTT
>CAZTJM010000185.1:0-3250 GCA_964613865.1 uncultured Limnohabitans sp.
TTGTACATGTATTGGGTGAATTGTGCGTCTTGCTGAGCCTGGGCATATGCTGCATACAAAAACAGAAGCAATGAAAATCCAAGCTTTAAAAAGTAATCCAATCGGCTTTTGGTAGTCATTTGGCTGAGGTCTCTCAATTTTAAACTAGTGTATGAATTTAAACTGAAAAACCACAGCAAATGATTCTAAGATTTACAAATTGTTGGCCTTTTTGATGTAAAGCTCCAAGGCACCCGTCATACTAGGGGCATTGGGCATCGGTGCTTCAATATCCAAAATCAACCCCATATCCCTTACCGCTGCTGCTGTCGTAGGACCAAAAGCGGCGATTCGGGTATTTCCCTGCACAAAATCCGTAAAATTGCTCTTGAGGGACTTAATGCCCGAAGGACTAAAAAAAGCAAGAATATCATATTTCACGTCTGCCAAGTCCGAAAGGTCAGCCGCTACCGTGTGGTAGATGATTGCTTCAGTGAACGCTATCCCGTGCTTTTCCATGTATCCCGGGATGTCATCCTTTCGGATATCCGAACATGGGAAAAGGTATTTTTCGTTTTTGTGCTTTTTGAAATAGTCAAAAAGATCTTCGGCTGTCTTTTGCCCTACAAACAACTTGCGCTTACGGATGACGATATATTTTTGGAGGTAATGCGCCGTTTGGTCCGAAATACAGAAATACTTCATCTCTGCAGGCATCTCTATCTTAAATTCCTTGCAGATCGCAAAGAAATGGTCGATTGCATTCCGGCTGGTAAAAATGATTGCCGTATGCTTCAGGATATCGATCTTTTGCTTTCTGAATTCCTTTGGAGGAACTGGCTCCACTTTGATGAATTGCCTGAAATCAATCTTCAGCTTGTATTTCTCCGCCAATAGCAGATAGGGAGAATTAGCATCAGTAGGCTTGGGCTGGGAAACTAGGATACTCTTTACTGGTTTAAAGCGATCTTTTGGAGCTGCACTCATGCTAATTATATTCCTTAATTATAGTTCGATTGCGTCACTGTCCTAGAGCCATAATCCATTTCGCAAGGATTAGAAAAGGTACTAATTCCGCGATGCAAAGGTAAGTAAATAAATGGTATTTCTTAAAACTCAACCTGCTCATCATAATCAGGAACAATCCGAGAACACCGAAAATGTAAAACCAGAAAAAGCCCGAAAGCACCAAAGAAAGGGCTGATTCGAGGCCCGAAAAATGGTTGGACACGAAATATGCCCCAACCAAAAGTACCACCGCACTTCCAAATACAATTAGCCTCAGCAGGTAAAAGAAATGGGAAAACTCAGCCTTGCCCAAGTCAAATAGGTATGAAATAAGCTTGATCGCAATAAACTTGACAATTGTCAGGGCCAAAATGCAAAAAGCCCCCCCCAACCATATCGCCAACAGCGAGGAGTAGTCCAAGCCTATCCAAGTATCTAGCCATTCCCTCCTGAATACCACCAAGCTGATGACCGCTCCTTGGGAGATCATCATCGCTACGATCAGGATATAGAATATCACATCGAATGAAAAAAACTTCTGCAAGTTGCCGCTGTCCGAAAAATCTTCCGCGTTGATTACAGAAAGCGGCTGCAACATCATCGCAAGGAGATAGGGATACGCCAACTTGTAAATAGCCAGGAAAAAAAGAATGATAAACAAAGCCGTAAAGTAAAAATCCTTCACCGGCTGAGGGACAAAGCGCCCGCTGACGGAACTCTGGTCGGAGCGGAGCACCGTTTCGTCCAGATTGCTCCTTCCTAGCACCTTTTTTATGCTTGTCCTTCCCGGTCCCAAATTAGGGCTTACCACTGTAAAAGTGACGGTGTCCTGACCAAACTCGCTTTGAAACTCGCCGAGTGAACGAAAGAAAACGGTATCTCCATTTGTCAATCTCCACAATTTGCCCTCAATAAAAACTGTGGATTTTGAGGGCAACTTGATCTGAAGCTCTGACTCGGGAAAATCGACCAGGTCCACTTTGAGCTCAATCTGGTTGTTGCTCCCTAGCCATGATTCCTCGCGCGCGGACTTCCAAAGGCCATCGTAGTTCTCCAAGACCTGGGCTTTGGCGCCAAGACTGAGGAGAACAAGAAAAAACAGCAGAAAACGGACTCTGGACATATAATATTTCATACTCTAAAACCTCGCCAGATATCCGAAGTGAATTCTGGAATAGGCAAAAGACATAGACTGCGTATTTGATTTTCCCAATGCAAACACAAAACTGAACAATCCTCCGTCAGTGTCCAAATTGATTCCAGTACCAATCGAAAAAGGTCGATCGGTTTTTTTATCTGCATAGGGATTTTCCAGAACTCCCAGATCCGTGAAAAGCACCAAATAGGAGTTTTGGTCAAAAAACAGGCGCTGCTCCAAGTTCACATATCCATAACTTTTCGCAAAAAAACTCTTTTCGTTGAACCCCCGGATACTCTTCAGTCCACCCAATCGGAAAAACTCATTCAAAAACAGGTTCTCATTTTCAAGAAAACCTCCAACTCCTCGAATCCACATCCCCCAGCCCGGCTTGAGGTAGATGTGTTTTTCCGCCGAAAACCAACCCTGATATTGCGGGGAGGATTCATCCAAGTCCTCATAGGCCTCCTCCGGCAAGCCGGTATTTTCCAGGATCTTTTTATTCCCGAGCGAGAACTGACCCTGAAAACGCATTCCCCGTCTCGGTGATATCGGCGAATCAAGCCTGTCCCAGTCCAAACCCATTCCGTATTGGTTCCAGCGATAGTCGATAGCGGTCGGCAAAGTCTCTGAATGATCGAGCCCCTCTGGAGAAATCAAGTCTCCAGCCTGGCGCCTGGTAAAAAAATCAAGGTAGCCTTCGTCTGAGATCCTGTAGCCAAAATCCAATTCAAAGGTCCGATTGACAAAGCTGGAATCTTGCTTCAAAAGTGAAAATCCTACATTCAGGTCCAAGGGAGATCGGAAAATAAAAGCCTCCCTTGCATGTATCTCCAAGGACTGGGATTGGATGTTTAGACGCTGCCACTGGATCGAAAAATCCCGCCCTTTGCCTCCCAGATGATACAGCCTAAGATCCACTTCCCCTGTGACCAGCATTTTACCCGGCTCGTTCTCATTCGGCAAAAGTCCAACAACGCCATCGAAGACATTGACCCGGCGATCCTGAAGTGTGAAAATCGGCTTTGCTTGCTGGGTTTGAAAGGACAAATTGGGTGAACCCACCAAGGTAAAATAAGGGGACTTCCTCAGCGTCATGGTGGCATTTTCCAGTTCCTCTTGGGA
>CAZTJM010000185.1:3350-8621 GCA_964613865.1 uncultured Limnohabitans sp.
TCGGAGGCACATTTCCCAGATCGATTTTTTCCCAGCGGAAAAGCCTGCCTGAGTCCCAATGCATGGTCAAGGTATCGCCATTGGTCCGCTCAACGAATCTCCCTTCAAGAAATCCCTCTCGATGGAATCGCCTTTTAAGCGAATCCGTCAGCATTAGGGCAGAGTCCCGCTCCGAAAAGTGCCGGATTTCCCGCTTACCGATTCGTGATGTCTCTTCCCAAGCCACTCTGACTGCCTGCTGGCCCAAGCAAGCGGACTTGACGCAAGCCAGCAAAAAGAAGATTGCCAATAACCGGGTCATCAAGGCGCAATTCGGGATTGATTATATTCGCAAGTTAATCGAATTCAATTGGCAGGCATCTATATCCACATTCCGTTTTGCAGGCAGGCGTGCCACTATTGCGACTTCCACTTCAGCACCAATCTGGGCCGAGTAGGTCAAATGGTCGCAGCGATCGGGACAGAAATCGACTTGCGAAAGGATTTTCTGAAAGGCCAAAAGCTGGAAACGATCTACTTTGGCGGAGGCACACCTTCGCTTCTTTCGGAAAAACACCTGGAGTTCCTGCTTTATAAGATCCGTGACAACTTCCAATTGGCGCTAAAGGAAGTCACACTGGAAACCAACCCAGACGACCTTTCCGAAGAAAATCTAAAGGCGTGGAGATCCCTGGGCATAGACCGACTTAGCTTGGGTATCCAGAGTTTTGACGAAGGGGTCCTTAAGTTTTACAATCGTGCCCATTCTTCCAAAGAAGGTATGGAGGCCATTTCCCGTGGAAGAAACGCCGGATTCGACAAGTTTTCCATAGACCTGATCTATGGCTTCCCCCATAGCGACCATTCGATCTGGAAAAAAGACCTGAAGGAAGCGCTCCGCCAAAATCCTGGACATATCTCTGCCTACGCCTTGACCGTGGAACCCAAAACTGCACTGGGAAAGTGGGCCGAGAAAGGCAAATTCCATCCTGCCGAAGAGGATTTTGCTGCCGAGCAATTCGAATGGCTTCAGGAGCAAAGCGAGAATGCGGGCTACATCCAATATGAGATCTCCAACTTTGGAAAGCAGGGACAGTTTGCCCTTCACAACACCAACTACTGGCGGGGCGTGCCCTATCTGGGGCTGGGACCGAGTGCCCATTCATTTGACGGAGACAAGCGCGGTGCCAATCCCGCCCACAACGCTTCTTACATCAGCATCCTGGAATCAGAAAAAATCCCCTACCAAGAGGAACATTCTATGATCGAAGACCGGGCTAACGACCGGATCATGACCGGGCTTAGGACGATGTGGGGAATCTCTCCCTCCAGCTTGGTAGAGGACTACGGAATAGACCTTTGGCAGACTAAATCCTCCACCATCGAAAAATTAGCTCGCCAGGGCTGGCTGAATTGGGACGGTAAAACTCTATCTTTGACCAAAAGGGGAATGTTACTGGCTGACAGTATCGCAGCCGAACTATTCATCTGAATCCATGAACCACAATCCAAATCCAGGCAGAAAAAAAGAAGTGGCGCCGCTTGAGGCAGCCTTCAATGAGCTACTGAAAGCCTACAGGCTGGAAGATAAGTTCAAAGAAAAACAACTGGTCAGCAGCTGGGGCGAGATCGTGGGAAAGACGATCGCCGACCGAACTTCTTCTGTTTTTGTCAAAGACAAAAAGCTTTTTGTAAAACTCAGCTCAGGACCAATCAAGAAAGAACTTATGCTCAACCGCTCCAAAGTATTGGCGCTGATCGAAGAAAAAGTGGGCAAAGGGATAGTGGAAGAGCTGATTTGCCTTTGATTGGTTCTTTACAATTTTTAACTAGCCAAACCCGACTGAAAACACCCGTTTTGAGAAGGAATAGTTCAGTTTGAGTATTATTGCGAAATCATACTGATGGTCAAGCTCCCCTCCATCCATATCGGCAAACTCAGTCTCCTGCTCGCCATTCTGGTGTGGCTGGCCCTGTTGTTTGTGGACTTGGTACGGCTTTTTGGCATGATCAACGAGATCGAGTCGGGAATTTCCACCGAAATCACCTGGATACTAGAAATCCTCTTTTTCTTTACCCTCTACGGTTTTTACAATTATTCAGTAGGCAAGAATATCCAGAGCGACTTTCTCAATCTGCTATGGAGGGCAGCATCGACTGGCATATTCGCCACCGGCATGGCCTTGCTCACGGAGTTGTTTTACGTCTCCATGGGCGACAGCAAACTTGCCACCGAGCCCTTCCTCAAAAACTTCTTCTACCACGTCAACTTTGCCCTGACGACGATTTTTCTGATTTCCTCGGCATTGCTTTGGAAACATCTGATCCTGTACCAGAAAAACAAACAAGTCGTGAAGCAATGGCAAACCTTTGAGTTTGCGATGCTCTTGGCGATGTTTTTTGTTTTTTTCAACAAAAACAACTTCGACTACAGTTTCCTCTTTGGGATGGTCATTCTCTTTGTGATCACGGTGGTCCTGTCCAGCAACCTGAAGTGGATACCCTACCTGACCTTCAAGGAAAAGTGGAAGTCTCTCCTTTTCCTGTTCCTGATCCTTGCTTGCACGGGCTACCTTTTCCGAAGGATGCTTGCATTTAATACAGCCGAACCCTATCAGGTCAACCTGACCGACAACCTGTTTTTGATGGCTCTGTTTGGCTTTATCTTCACCTATGCACTGTTCAGTTTTTTGGTCACGCTCTTCAACCTTCCCACCTCCTCGGTATTTGAGCAGAAGTTGACCGAGGCGATCAATTTTCAACGCCTGAGTCAATCCATACAGCCAGACGACAACGAGGAGCAAGTGCTCGACATCCTGCTGGACAGCTGCATGAGCGCGTCATATTCCGACGGAGCCTGGATAGAAATCAGCCCTGACGGGCAAAATGAGGGGATCAACCAATTGCGGTTTCTTGATGAAGCAACCAAGGAAGAAATCTCCGAGATGATCAAAAACCAGAAATCGGCCATAGGCTGGGCCACCTCGGAACGTCCCGAAATGCTCCAGCCCCTCTTGGTGAGACTGGAGCATCCCCGGTATGAATCCACCCTGTTGGTACCGCTGGTGATCAACAAAATCGCCATTGGCCGGATGGTGCTGTGCAAGGAGGTTCGTGACGGCTTCAACAAAGAGATGGTCAATATCATCAGCACCTTTGTCCGACAAGCCTGCATAGCGGTGGAAAACCACCGACTGCTGAACCAAGCTATCCAAAACGAACGCTATCAGGAAGAGCTCAAAATCGCGCAGCGCGTCCAAAAAGCATTGCTTCCCTCCCAACTTGATCACCCGGAACAATACGAAATTTGTGCATTTTCCAATGCCGCGGACGAAGTCGGAGGCGACTACTATGACACCTATAAGGTGGACGAAGACCGCTACGTGATGATCATCGGAGATGTCTCAGGCAAGGGTACCTCCGCGGCCTTCCACATGGCACAGATGAAGGGCGTCTTTCAAAGTTTGATCCAACTCAATCTGAGCCCAGCTCAATTTATGATCAAGGCCAATTCAGCTTTGGGAAAATGCCTTGAAAGGAACCATTTTATCACGGCTTCGATTTTCCAGATCAATATCTCAGAGCGCCAAATCTGCCACGCTCGTGCGGGCCATATTCCGACCTTGCTGTACAAGGCAACCGAGGGAAAGTCGGAATATTTGTTCTTCGACGGACTGGGCTTGGGGATTTTGAGAAACAAGCAGTACGAAAATCACGTTCAGGAAAAAACCTTCACCTATGAGCCGGGAGACATCCTTGTTTTGATTACGGACGGAATCGTGGAAGCCAAAAACCAGAAGGGCCAGCAATTTGGCTTTGAACGGATCAAAAGTCTGGTGGAAATCCACCACTTGAAAAGTCCGAAGGAAATCCAAAACCAACTTATCGATGCCCTTCACGTCTTTGTAGGTGGCGACGGCATGATCGAAGATGACTATTCGATGATGGTCGTGAAGTTTCAACAGTCAAACAACTGAAAAACCCCATAGAATCTAGAATCCCAAACCATGCTTAGTCTGGAAAAATCAAAAGAAAACGAATTTGAAATCCTGAGTCTATATGGAGAAGTGGACGCCAGCAACTCCGTAATCCTAGACGAGGCCATTCAGGAGATCATCGCTTCCGGCAGCAAATCCCTCCTTATCGACGGCAAAAACCTCGAATACATCTCATCCGCTGGGCTGGGGGTATTCATGTCCTACCTGGAGGACTTTCAGGACCAGGGCATCCGCATGAAAATATGCGATCTAGCCCCAAGGGTTTTTGAAGTGTTCAGAATTCTTGGCCTTGACCAATTGATTCCCATCTATCCGGATCGAGCGGCAGCATTTGCAGATTGAAATGAAGTACAGATTGGACATATCTTGCCAAACTTCGGCACTTTCGGAATTGAGAGCATTCCTCCAGCAAGCGCTGGGCGGTGCGACCCTCGACGAAATCGAAAAACACCAGGTCACCCTGGCGGTGGAAGAAGTCTGTGCCAACCTCATCATCCATTCCCACCGCTGCAACCCCCAGGATATCATCCAGCTCGAAATAAAAGACGCAGATGAAAAACTGATTTTTGAGATTTCTGACCAAGGCGAAGCCTTTAACCTCCTGGACTACGAAGTTCCCGACCTCAAAAAGGTCATGGTGGAAAAGCGAAAAGGTGGCTTAGGCATCATTTTGGTAAAGAAGATCATGGACGAGATCGAATTTGAATCCAAAAACGGCACGAACACTTGCCGACTGATCAAATGGTTTCGATCCTAATTTTGGTTAAATGCCCGAGCGATAGGGCTTTCACCTCGAATTACTGATAAATTTGTAACATTGCATTGTAAATCGGCTATCCAGTACATGAATCACCGAACCGTTTCGGCATTTGTAGTCACCCTTCAGATTGCATTCTTGCTTAATTTCCCCCTGTCCACCATCGCCCAAAGTACAGGTGATGCGCTGCTAACTGTGGGAGGAAAACCCGTGGACAAGGATGAACTCGTGTACCTCATCTCCAAAGGGAAAAGCACTGGAGCCCAATCCCCGGGCATCAGCCGGGAGGAGTTCGAGGAAAACCTGGAGCTTTTTATCAATTACAAGCTGAAAGTCCGGGAAGCGGAAGCCTTGGGGCTGGAGAAAACAGAGGAATTTTCAAGGGAATTCAGCTCCTTCAAAGAGACTCTGATCCGCCCCTATCTGATCAAAAACTCTTTGGAAGAGGGGGAATTGAGAAAAGCCTACTCCAGGATGCAGGAGGTCGTTCGGGCCAGCCACATCCTTTTCCAATTTCAGCCAAATGCGACCACCGAG
>CAZTJM010000186.1:0-8602 GCA_964613865.1 uncultured Limnohabitans sp.
CGGTATGGACTGCTCGGCATTGGTGTTCCATTCCTATTATGCTGCTGGGATAAATTTGCCGCGTATGTCCGCTGACCAAAGCAAGGTGGGCCAAAAAATCAACTTGAACCAAGTGAAGCCCGGAGACCTTCTCTTTTTTGCAACCGGCAGGAGGAAAAACCAAGTCACCCACTCAGGCATAGTCACGGAAGTCGAGCGAGACGATGTCCGCTTTATCCACGCCTCGTCCTCCCTCGGAGTGACGGAAGACTTCATGAGCAACAACTATTGGAAAAAGGCTTTTTTATTTGCAACTCGGCTTTTGGAGTAGTGGAGCCTTTTTTTAGGAAAATAGAAAAGAGAGCGCTTTCGCACTCTCTTTAACCTAGCTTAAAAAATTATCCTAAAAATTACTTCCCAGCCTCTACCAACTCATACTCGAAGCTTGGCTTGCCTCTTTCTCCGTCTTTGGTCAGAGAGAGGAATCGCACTTTATAGACGTTTCCGTCAGAATCTTTTACGATGTAGTAGATCGTATCATACACGGAAGGCGTTGGAGAAGGAGGAGGTCCGCCGCCTGTAAATCTCCAAGTGGATCCTATGGTAAGTCGATTATCACTGTTAAAAGCAAGGGAAGGCACGTCAGTTTCGTCAAATTCAGCATAGGGCACTGTTTCTTCCAACACGGCTACTGCACTTGTTCCCCCATAGATATTATGGTAAACCAAGTCTTGGTAGAAGTATGCTAAGGTTGTCCCCTGGTATGTAGTCGAAGAAGTTCCCGCAGTCCAGGCGATGTCCCAGTCGGTCTTAGCTGGCTCTACGTCCACGATTCCGGTCTCAAAGTTTACATACACAAAGTTGTCATCCGCATTCTTGGTGATGTCCAGTGTGCTGAAGGTAGTAGCATCGGCATTTGCATGCTGGAGGGTATAGCCCTGACCGTTGCGAACCACTCGGATCTTTTTCCAGGGTCTCGCTTCCGCTGCGCTAGCTCCCCTAGAGAGCAAATACACGACATTACTGGCTTCGGACGCGCTGACAGCAGCGATTACTGGCTTGGAAAGTGGATTTGCAGGATCATCTACTTTGTTAAAACCCACCATGTTGGTAAAGCCCATCACGAGTTCTCCGCTTGCTTCAGCTGCTGCGACTTCTGTTGCACCCACTGCATTGATATCGGTCTTTTCGGTAGCAGACGCCATGGCCCCAGTCGTACCGTTGATCAGGACTTTAAAGTCGGAGCCCGTGGAAAAGGCCAGATCCCAAGTGGTTCTTGCCACGGGAGTCTGCACTCCAGATCTCAGGGAGACAAAAACGGTATTGGGGTAGGTGGCTCCGCCGCCGTCGACTTCGATCAAGCCCTCTTCATTTGGTGGAACTACGACTGGATCCGGATCGTCAGAACAAGAGGAAAAAACGGATACTGCGGCCAATAGCGCAGTCATGGGGAGGAAACGTAGGTGTTTCATACTAGTTAGGTTTAATGAAATGTTATTTGTTTAGTTGATATGTCAGTCCGAGAAAATAAGAGCGTCCATAGCCGATGGGTCGGCTAGACCCTCCACCATGCGCATCCCCGCCTGCAGCGCTTGAGTTGATCTGGGTCACATCCAGTAGGTTTTTGATTCCCAGATTGAGATTTAGGTTGTGGAAAAGTTCCTTGCCCAGCGTGAGATCCATCCAGTGATAAGCGTCAGTTTTTACCTCTTGGGCAGTGACGTTTTCACCATCGACTATCGTCTGATAGGCGGGGAGCTCGCCGGTGTACTTGTAAAATAGGCTGACCGAAGCTCCCCACTTTTCGATTTGATAGATCGTGTTGGCAGTGACCTCAGGAGTCCAGGCCATCTGTGGCGTATCTTCGATCTCCTCGGAGATCAGGTTATAGCGACCGATATAGGAAAATCCCAGATTGGTTTCCAAGCCTTTGTAATGGAAGGTCTGACTGAGTGTAGTTCCTGCGGTCTTGTAGTTTTCCACATTGAAGAGCGTGGTGATCTGGATATTTTCCGGGTCTTGGCCGTAGGCGATCCTATCTTCCACATCATTATAAAAGAAGCCGAGTACTGAGCTTGTCTTGAGTTCTCCCTTGATCTTTGGAGACCAGTTGAAAGAGCCATTAAAGCTATCGGAGGTTTCAGCCTTCAGGTTGGGATTGCCTTGAATGGAGTGGCTGGCATCGAAGAAGTCGAAGTACAGCTCTCGGATCGAAGGTGCACGAAAGCCCTTTGCATAAGCCAATCTCAAATCCACCGTCTCCGCCAGACGGAATTTTGTGTTGAGCGAGGGGATGACTCCCGGGGCATCATAAATCGAGTTGTAGGCTTTTCGCAAACCCGGTCGAATCTGAATCCAGGAGTTTGGCGTCCACTCTCCGGTCAAAAAAGCCGCATAGTCCTGCATGCCCTCGTTGTCCAAAATGCGCTCACCGCTGCCGTTTTCTAGGTTGAGGTCTATGCCTGGTTGGATTTTCAATTTGGAGCCAAGTGTCCAATTTCCCATTGTCCTCCAGCTGAAGCCGTCGTACCTGATGGTGGCTTGGGCCCCTGGGGCGGCCGAGAGGTATTTTTCCCCGGTCCGGACGTTGCTTACCCAGGTCTCGCTGTCTCGCTTGTAGTTGGTCCATCCTCCCTGCCAACTTAGCGCAAACTCGGAAGACAAATCCCACTGTCCCAGCAGGCGATGCATCCATCGGTCGGTGACGAAATTTTGGTCAATCATCTCCAGCCTTGCTTCAGGACCATAGGTAAAGACTGTTTCGTGGAGAAAATCCAACTGGTAGTCAAGCGAGATCGCCTCCTTTGCCCAACCGATCCGGACATTGGCGAAATCCTGATTTCTAGGAAGCCACTGGTATTGGCGGCCGGTATAGTCTCCCTTCCAGCCTCCAAAGCGATTTTGGGAATAGCCCAGTCCAAAGTTCCAGTTGTTGAACTTGCCCGTGCCGGAAATCCCACGCTGGTGGTTGCCATCTCCAGACAGGGCCGAATAGGAACTGCCCACGCTTTCTTCCTGCATCCGAGCCGTAAGGCCCCAGCTACTTTCTGAGCTCTTTTTGGTGATGACGTTGATCACTCCGGCCAAGGCATCCGCGCCGTAGACCACGGACATCGGGCCCTCGACGATCTCGACGCGTTCGATCTGGTTCACATCGATTTGGTTGATGTTGATCTCGTTTGAGGTGCCCTGCCGGCCCACCATGGGCACACCATCGATGAGGATCTTGACGTTTTGGCCGGACATTCCCAAGAGTTCCATATTGCTCGCTCCGACGGCATTGTCCTGCGAAAATCGAATTCCAACCTGCGTATTCAATACATCCTGGAGAATCATCGGTGCTCTCTTGCTGATCTCCGTCGCCCCGATGGTGCGCACCTGATAGACAGAGTTACGGGCCGATTGGGGTTCAAAACTGCCGGTGATCACGACCTGCTCCAAGTCTGAAGTGGACTGGGCTAGCGTAAAGGAAGCTTCGTTCAGCCCAGCTGGCCATTGAGTTGATAGCGTTTCAAATCCCACAGCCGATATTCTCAGCGTACTGCCGTTTGGAAAGTCGCCAAGCACAAATCCGCCTTGTTCGTCGGCCACTTTTCCTTTGGCATCGCCAAGCCAGACTGTCGCATGGGGTATTGCTTCGCCCTTTTCGGTGACTACTTTACCTTTGAGCACAGTCTGAGCCAAGACTTCTGGACATGTTCCAAAAGCTCCCAGCCACAGGATCATCATGAGCTTATTAAGACTAAATCTACGCTTTTGCATAAAATTTTTTGGAATGAAGGCTGTCTTGAAGGCGTCATTGCGACGAGGTACGAGGAAGCAATCTTTCCATCGGGTATCCCTTTGGGCAGATTGCCACGCGGCCAGAAAAAGGCCGCTCGCAATGACGTTTTTTCAGAACAGCAGCTGTACTTTAGAGGTTATCCACGAGGGTTTTCCACTCCGCTTTCTGCGGTAGACCCGGCTTTCTCAATCCAAAGAATTGTGCGACCATCTCGCCTTCTTTGTCGAAAAGCTCCACGGCGGACACCAAACCGTCTTCGGTATTTTTGTGGACTACGAAGGCTTTGTCCACCACATTCTCATTCAGGTGCATGTTAAAATCCGGATCCAAAACATTGAGCCAATCGCCCATCTGTCTCACCGTTTGCACCTTGCCTTGGTGGATTTGGATGTTTCCCTTGTTTCCTGCGAAAATCATGATCGGAAGTTTGGTCTCAGCCGCTACTTCCACGATTTTCCTGGCGGAAAGACGGTCGACCTCATAAGCCCATTTGTCATCAATCCATTTTACCGCATCGAGTCGGTTGAGCTTGTATTTGCGCAGCATGCCAAAGAAGTCATGCGTATCCTTCATGTTTTCCCAGTCGTGGGTAAAGGATTCGAAGTCCAGATTTTCCTTGGAAGTGTACTCCGGCTTGGGAAAAGCCTCCAGCTCCAGCTGGGCATTTTGGTATGCTGCGGTGTTTTTGGCTACCAAGTCTTCGTAAACTTCCTCTTTTGACTGGTCTTGGAGGTAAACTTTCATCACCGCCTCACCTTCTTTGTCAAAATACTGCAGGCTTTTCATGGTGCCCCGGGGAGTCTCGGTAGTCACGGCAAAGCCGAATTTCCAGCCCGCAAAAAATACCCGCTGTTCGATCGGGCCGATCACGGTCGCAATCTTGGCCGGGCCCGCCTGATGCATCTCTATCTTTTGAAACGGGCCTTTGTGCTCCAATACACAGCCTTCACTTCGAGTCAGGGACATCACACGGCCCAATCTCGGGAATTCGGTGAGCTGCTCTTCAAAGTTGTCCGTCAGGCGAGTTACGTTGGTTCCTATGCCTGTAACCAAGAGCTCAGCCTCGCTTACACCCAGCTTGGCAGCTGCGTCCCTGATTCTGAGTGTGGGTTCGGATACTTTAAGGCTATCCCAGGCTTGCTTGAGGGATAGTACGGATTCTTGTAGCGTTTCCATATTAAGCTTGTTTAATGGTATGGTTCGATGAATATGAGTGGCCAGCGGAAGAGACGAATACTCCCCCAGTAGCCGGATTGGCAATCAGCTGGATAGGATGATCAAACACTTGTGCAAGAATCTCCTCATCAAGTACCTCCTTAACAGTTCCGGATTTGGCGACGAGGCCGTCCTTGAGCAAAGCGATCTTGTCCGCGTATTGGGCTGCCAGGTTCAGTTCGTGGAGAATCACTAGGATGCCGATATTTCTGGACTTGAGCGCCTCTAGAATCTTCAGGACGGCATGCTGCTGGGCAATGTCCAGACTGGAGGTGGGTTCATCGAGAAGTAGATATCTGGGAAAGGGCTTAGCCTCCCAGATTTGCACCAGCACTCTGGCGAGTTGTACCCGCTGTTTTTCACCTCCTGAGAGGGTATTGAAAACCTGGTCTTTCAGGTGGGAAGTATTGGTTGCTTCCAGTACCTCGGCGATCAGCCTAGTTGGATTTTTTGCTTTGGTACTGATCAGACCCAACTCCACCACTTCCTGTACGGTAAAGGGGAAATTTACCTGTGTATGCTGGGGCATCACGGCTCGCACTTCGGCCAGTTCTCGGCTTTTGAGGGTATTGATATCATGCCCGTTATAGCCTATCGCACCGTGTTTGCATCTAATTTCACCAGAAAGGATCTTGAAAAACGTAGACTTCCCTGCACCGTTTGGCCCTAGGACCGCAAGGATTTCCCCCGGATTCAATTCTAGGCTGACCTCTTCCACGATGGGTCTTTGTCTGATGCAAAAATGAACTCTTGAAGCCTTCAGCATTAGTGTTTGGATTTGTTCAGATTGAAGATGAGCCAAATAAAGAACGGCGCTCCGATCAAGGCCGTGATGACGCCGATGGGCATCTCCGCAGGGATCACAATCACCCGCGCGATCAGATCGGCAAAATTGAGGAGTAAGGCTCCGAGCAGAAATGAGCCTGGGAGCACAAGACGGTGATCTGCGCCGAATAGGATACGGATCAAATGCGGAACCACCAAGCCAACGAAACCGATCATTCCAACCATTGAAACTCCGGCTCCCACGATGAGCGCGCTGAAAATCAGCAACTGCAATTTGACCCGCTGTACGTTCACTCCCATGTGAAAGGCCTCCTGCTCACCAAGAGCAAGGGCGTTGAGTTGGCGGAAATTGAACAGCAAGAGAGCAGAAGGAACAGCAATCAGTACCAAGCTAACGGGGATTTTGGTCCATGTAGCTCCGGCCAAGTCTCCCAAGCTCCAGAAGGTAAAGCTTCGCAAAGCGGAGTCGTCTGCAAAGAAAAGGACTAAGCCAATCAGCGCCCCCGCCAACGCATTGATGGCTACACCCGCTAAGATCAGGGTAGCTGCATCCGTCTTTCCCTGGGATTTGGACAGGCGATAGACCGCCATCACATTGATCAGACCACCTGCGAAAGCAAAAATCGGCAAGCCTATAGGTCTGACCCATGCCAAGATTGGAGATATCGGGACGAAAACCATAAAGATCACCGCAAAGAGTGCGCTTCCGCTGCTGACACCGATCAGTCCTGGCTCCACGAGGGGATTTCGGAACATGCCCTGCAGCGCTGCCCCAGCGATTCCCAGTCCTCCACCGACCAGCACTCCCATCAGCACCCTCGGCATGCGGATCTGCAGGAGCACATTCGCCTGCTGTACTTCGAAGGTTCCGACATGCATGCCCACCTGATCAGACAGGATCGCCAGCACCTGAGGCAGCGGAATACGGTAGGCCCCCATGGAAAGGGAGACAAGCAAGACCAGCCCAAGCATCAATCCAAAACCCAGCAAAATCTGGTTTTGGCTTTTGGTTTTGGTATGTGCCAAGGCTGAATTCATAGGTTATTGGCGGGTGGCTTTAGCAAGATCCAAAGCGGCTTTGCCGACTCTCGGGCCGAAACCGGATAGATATTGTCCGTCAAGCGCAACGATCTGGTCTTTTTTGAAAGCCTCGGTTTGGTCGATTCCCTGTATCTTGGCCAAGCCTTCTTTTCCTCCCAAACTCTGGACTCCCGATTCAAAGAACACCAAATAGTCAGGGTTCATCTGCACCAGCGACTCCGGAGTCAAGGGTGCGAATTCGTCGAATCCTGTAGCCGTTCCTTCCAGGTCGGCCATCTTGAAGATTTCAGTCGCAAAGGTCTTGTCCCCAGCCACGAACACCGTCTCAGGACCCCTCGCCATGACAAATACTGCCTTTGGCCTAGATTCTTGGGTCTTTAGATACGTGTCTAGCGCCGCCAGATCTGCATCAATGCCTTCAACTATTTCTACCCCTTTCTCAGGAACTTCGAAAAATGCCGCCAACTCCTTTACCAAAGTTCTTGTCCCCTCGACGGTAGTCGGCTTTTTGAATACTTGAATGTTGACCTGGGCAGCCTTCAACTGGTCCACCACATCTGGGTTCAGATAGTTTTCTTCGATCAGCACCAAGTCAGGGCTAAGCGCGAGGATACCTTCGGCTTTGATTTGATTGCGGTATCCTATAGAAGGAAGAGCCTTCATGCTTGCCGGATAGGTAGAAGTAATATCCGTTGCAATAATTTGCTCACTAAATCCCAATGCGTCCACTACTTCGGTAATCGTGCCGCCAGCGGTGATGATCTTGCGGGACTTCGGCTCGGCTGTATCAGTCGCAGCCTTGCCACAGGCAAAGCATAGGAGAAGGATCAAAGGCAAAAATCTCACTATCATTATTTAGATTTAATTTAAATATAACGCAAATGTAGTTGTATTAAGATTGAATCCAAATAAAGACATGTCAGAAAATGACGGACGGCAATAATTGAAGGTGGGAAGTCGTCAGCCTAAATGCGGGAAAGTAGAATGCTCAAGAGCCTGAGAGGAAATTTGGCGTGCCCTTCTCTATAGGGCTCCCAGACTTAGATAAAAAACTTCTCAGTCACCGTGCGTTTATTCCACCTTGCTGAACCGCCGCTTGCCTTTTGCTATATTTTTCACAAACAGAAGTTTTGCTAGCATTTATTTTCCAAAGATCCTTTGGTATTAGGCTTTAATGGTTAATTTTGCGCTCGAATTAAAAAAGCGTATCCTTTTTACATTTCATTCTACAAATGGCAAATATTGGAAAGATAACACAGGTAATCGGCCCCGTTGTGGACGTTTCCTTTGAAGGCGGTAAACTGCCGAACATCCTTGACGCGCTGGAAGTGACCAAAGAAGACGGCCAGGTGGTCGTCATGGAGGTTCAGCAGCACCTAGGCGAAGACCGAGTTCGTACCATCGCAATGGACGCTTCCGAAGGGATGGTCCGTGGCATGGAAGTCCGCGACTTGGGTCAGCCTATCTCCGTACCTACCGGCGAAGCGATCAAAGGTCGTCTTTTCAATGTGGTAGGCCAGGCGATTGACGGTCTTCCGCAGGTTCCTGCCGGGAAAAGACTTCCAATCCACAGAGCTGCCCCCAAGTTTGAAGATCTTTCTACTTCTACTGAAGTACTTTATACAGGTATCAAAGTAATTGACTTGATCGAGCCTTATGCAAAAGGTGGTAAAATCGGTCTTTTTGGTGGTGCCGGTGTTGGTAAGACGGTATTGATCCAAGAGCTGATCAACAATATAGCCAAAGCCTATTCCGGTTTGTCCGTATTTGCAGGTGTAGGTGAAAGAACCCGTGAAG
>CAZTJM010000187.1:0-8519 GCA_964613865.1 uncultured Limnohabitans sp.
CAAAGTCATGTATAGCCGCCCCGCTCGCCACCTTGGCTACAATTGGGGCTAGAATATCGCGGGTTGGGAAAGTGGTATCCTTCACATGAATGTCCGCGAACTGTACGAGGATTCCCGGATCTTGATCTGCCAGCAGGCTGAGGATTCCGTTGTTCGGTCCCACAAAAATATGCTCCTCCAGCTTTACTCCGATATAGCCGTGGGTCATGGCACCGACGGTGTTGATGCCGACGAGATGGACGGTTCCCTTGGGAAATTCCCGGAAGGTGGATCGAAGGATGAAAGCCGCATGTTCGATATCGTATGGAGCAATGCTGTGGGAAATGTCGATGATAATCAGCTGTGGGTTGATCGAGAGCATCTTGGCCTTCACGGCCGGTACGTAGTAGTCTTTGTCCCCAAAGTCAGAGAGGAATGTCACCAATGCCATACAAGCAAGTCTATTAAAATTGTGTAATTTTGTTTGAGGGGGAGCGAACAAAAATAGAAATTTTATTCTTTAGCCTTCTAGGTTAACCTAAATCAAAAAACAAGTTTGGTCGAAAAAGTAATCACCTTAGAGAATGTGCCTCTGGCGGAATTTTTGGGCGCCGGCAATGAAAATATCCGGCAGATTGCCCAGGCTTTTCCCCAGAGCAAGATCGTGTCGCGAGGCAACGAAATTCGCATTCAAGGAGGCGCACCAGAGATTTTGCGGATCAATGACCTGATCAATCTCCTGCTGGAGCACTTCGATCGCTTTGGTCATCTCACTCCCGAAAACGTCAAAGACTACCTCGACATCGAGGGGATACCTTTTGAGGAAGCCAGCCGCGACCAGGTGATCGTCTTTGGTAACAAAGGTCTGGTCATCAAGCCCAAGTCAGCCAATCAGCGTAAGCTTGTCGAGGCAGCCATGAGCAATGACCTTGTTTTTGCGCTCGGGCCTGCTGGCACCGGCAAAACCTACATAGCAGTCGCCCTTGCAGTGCGCGCTTTGAAAAACCGGGAAGTCAAACGCATCATCATCACCCGGCCGGCAGTGGAAGCAGGAGAAAATCTCGGCTTTCTACCCGGAGACTTGCAAGAAAAACTCGATCCATACCTCCGGCCCATCTACGATGCGCTACAGGATATGGTACCGCCGGAGAAGCTCAAATATTATCAGGAGACGAGGGTGATCGAGATAGCGCCATTGGCCTACATGAGAGGGCGTACGCTGCATGATGCTTTTGTGCTTCTGGACGAGGCGCAGAATACCACCAGCGAGCAAATCAAGATGTTTCTCACCCGGATGGGCCCTAACTCCAAGGTGATCATTACCGGAGACCAAACCCAGGTGGATCTGCCGGTCAGGCAAAAATCAGGCTTGGCAGAAGCACTCAAAATCCTCAAAAATGTAAAAGGAATCGGGGTGGTCAGCCTCAGCGGCAAAGATGTCATCAGGCATAAGCTGGTCAAGGCGATCATCGAAGCCTACGAAAAAGACCAAGAAGACAGAGATCAGCAGCGCTATGAAGCCAACAGTAGAAAAGGTAACGGATAAAAAGACTCTCGATGAGGTTTTCGCGATTCGCGAGATGGTGTTTGTCGTGGAGCAGGAGGTGGATCGCGCTGAGGAATACGATGAGTTCGAGGATACTTCGACGCATTTTCTGGCGCGTTTGGAGGGTAGGCCGGTAGGCACAGCGCGCTGGAGATTTACCAAAAACGGAGTGAAGATGGAGCGGTTTGCGGTATTGAAAGATGCTCGTGGGAAAGGCGTGGGCCAGGCGCTGGTTGCCGCGGTTTTGGAGGACGTGAATTCAACTCCCGATGCCGAAGGGAAGGTCAAATACCTCCATGCCCAGTTGACGGCTGTGTCGCTTTATTCCAAATTCGGCTTTGAGAAAGTCGGTGAAATGTTCGAAGAGTGCAACATCCAGCACTACAAGATGGAGTTGGCTTAATCCTTGCCGTAAGCCAGCCATTCAACTAATCCAACTATGAGAAAACATATCCTTTCCGCTTTTTTTGTTGTAGGACTTGCCCTTTCAGCATTCAGTCAGCAGGTCATTTCTTCTTCAGGAACCAATAATCCAAACATCGGCGCCTTTGACAATGAAATCAAACTGAACTTTCTAAACCTCATCGTCTTGGGCTCATTTGAAGTGGGCTATGAGCGCTTTCTGAGCGATAGCCATTCCTTGGATTTCCAGCTTCACGTCAACGACCGCTTCGGCTACAATTCCCAGAAAGATGGCAAAAACTACAAAACCAATTCAATCCAGTCTGGGATGAATTTCTACTTTGGAAATAATCCCAATGGGAGATTTTACGTCTATCCCTTCCTGAAATTCAGATTTGGGGATTTTGAGGATCCATCTCCAGGGGCTGTCTCCACTACCGATATGACGGCATTTATTCTGGGAGCTGGATTTGGTTACAAATGGGAAGTTTCCGAGCACTTTGCTTTCGGACCCTATGCGAGTGTAGCCCGCAATTTCAGTGAGGTGGTATCCGACAAGTTCACCGCCATAGAACCCAATGCAGGATTTAGCTTGGGTTATAGATTTTAATTCCCTGTGAAAGAAAACGCAAGAGCCCTTCGGGGCTTTTTTTTCACAGATTTTTCTAACTTAAGTTTTTAATTTTTCAGCGATGAGATTTGCCGATTTTCCATTTTTGAGATATCTGCCGTTCTTGGTTTTGGGCGTCCTGCTCTCCCAAGACAGCCCGTCGATTCCGGTGGCACCCTTGGCAGGCTTGATCGGGATTTTTTGGGTACTTTATGCCTGTTTGATCTTTGCCAAAAGGAAGGTGTCAAAACTGGTTCCGGCCGCATTGGCCTATGGCATGCTGTTTCTCTTGGGAGTGTTGCTTTCTGAAAACCAGAAAATTCGACGGGGGGAGTCTGTGGATTTAAAATTGGGCGAGTGTGACTTCTATCTTGCCAGGGTCGAAAAATATGATGTCCCCAAGCCAAACTCTCAGGAAAACCTGGTGGAAGTGATACAGATCAAGGATAGCACGGGCTGGATTTCTTCCAAAGGAAAAGTGTTGGTCTATCACCGAGGTGCCGCTCCCCTGATCCCCGGACAGGTGATTTTGGTGAAAAAGTCCCCGGAGCCGATTCCCCCACCGCTTTTTCCCGACGAATTTGACTACAGCGGCTTCCTTGCCAGAAAAGACATCCATTTCCGACACTTTATTGGAAATGATTTTCGGATAGTGGACTCTACAGCACAGGAGGCGCCTCGGTTTTGGCTGCAGCGGACTAGGAGGCGGCTGGCGACAGTGATCGATGAGCTCGTGCCCAATCCTGAATCGAGACAGATCGCCGCTGCTTTGCTTCTGGGCCAAAAGGAAACGTTGGATCGGGAGATACGCGACGCTTATGCCGAGACTGGGACGATGCATATCTTGGCGGTATCGGGATTGCATGTCGGGATTATCTATGCGATTCTACTTTTCCCTCTAAAAGGCATCCGTGCAAAGGCCAGAAGCAAGAAGCTATATCTGATTTTGGTGATTCTTTTGATCTGGCTCTACGCGGTTTTGACGGGATTTTCGCCCTCGGTGGTCCGGGCTGCGACTATGTTTTCGCTTTTGACGGCCGGGCAGATGAGGGAACGAAAGCCCTCCTCCTGGAATATTCTCGCTTTCTCGGCCCTGCTCATTATTTCAATGGATCCGGCAGTCATTTTCGAAGTGGGATTCCAACTTTCCTACCTGGCCGTAACTGGGATATTGCTCCTGCAGCCCATGATTTTGAAATGGTGGCTGCCGCCCAACAAGGTCTTGGAATATTTTTGGCAGATCACCGCCGTGAGCTTGGCCGCCCAATTGGCGACCTTTCCGCTATCAATTCTCTACTTCCACATTTTTCCGAGCTACTTCCTGATCGCCAATCTGGTCATCATTCCGCTCTCCTTTGTAGTGATGAATGCCGGGATCGTGATGCTTGCACTGAGTTGGGTCCCTTGGCTCGGAAAGGTACTGGGTCTGTCGGTGAGTGGACTGATCTGGCTTCAAAACTGGTTCACGCGGGTCGTCCAGGATTTACCTGGCGGCAATCTCGAGCGCCTGACGATTACTTTTTGGGGGATGCTGCTGATATGGGTGTTGTTGTTTGTGTGGGCAAACTGGGAATGGGGTGATAGAAAGAGTTTGATCTATCTTGCGCTGGTGCTCTTTCTGCTGTGGTCAGGAGATCGCTTGTTGCGGGAAGTGTCGCGCCCAAAGGCTGAGCTGCTGGTTTTTTCCGGGGAAAAAGGTGTCCTGTTGGACTTCAGGGCCGGCGGGCAGCACTTCTCCTGGAACGAAAATTTGCCGCCCGAACAGATTAGCTTTTCCATCGATCCCAATCGGATTGCGGCGCGTCGTCCACAGCTTCCCGAGTCTGCGCTGGCTGTGCGGGAAGGCAAGGTGCTCTCCTTCCCCCTGTTTGACTACCAGTTTGAGGCGGGCAGAAACAAGTTTCTCTGGGGTGGGAGAAGGCCACTGCAAATCGAGCGGGTTTTGCCAGATGGATCTTGTGAGCCGATTCCGATAGACTCCCTGATTGCAATTAATGGCGCTTTTAGGGTAGTTTTCTGACAGCCTGCTTGGCGTTAGGTTTTTCTCCCTGTAATTTATCCTTTCGTAGCAAAAAGACCCTATGCAGACTCCCGTCCTCACGCAAATAGAGAACCGAATCGGATTTGTCACCCTAAACCGCCCGGACAAGCGCAATGCTTTAAATCCGGAAATGATCGAAGAATTGGCGAAGGCATTTTCGGAATTCGAGCGCAGCGGCGAGGTGAAGGTCGTGGTCGTAAGGGCTGAAGGCAAAGCCTTTTGTGCTGGTGCGGACCTGGCCTATTTGGAGAGATTGCAGCAGAATTCACTCGAGGAGAATTTGGAGGACAGTCATCGATTGAAGGCGCTTTTCTCGCAGATTTATGAGTTTCCAAAGCCGGTGATCGCCCAAGTGCAGGGTCATGCCTTGGCTGGAGGCTGCGGCTTGGTAACGGTCTGTGATTTTGCGTTCGCTGTACCCGAAGCCAAATTTGGCTATACGGAGGCGAAGATTGGTTTTGTCCCAGCTTTGGTGTCCGTTTTTCTGGCCGAGCAGCTAGGCCAAGCCAGAGCCACGGAGCTACTGCTTTCCGCGGAAGTGATTTCGGCTGTCAAAGCTTTGGGACTTGGGCTGGTCACAAAAGTGGTGGCGTATGAAACCCTTCAGGAAAGCGTTCGCGAGTTTGCCATGAAACTGGTGGAGGGAAATTCTTCTTTTTCCATGCAGGAGACCAAGCGTCTGCTCCGAAGTTTGGGCAAAAAGGCTCGCGAAGAGGCTTTGAGTATGGCAGCCGATGCTAACGCAAAGGCACGGAGCCACGAGGATTGCGTGAAGGGTGTAGCCGCTTTTTTGTCCAAAACCAAGCCCGACTTGTAAATTGGAAAATCATCTCCACTATATTCTGAGAGAAGTTTTTGGACTGGAGGATTTTCGTCCCGTCCAGAAGCAAGTCATAGACTCCGTCATGGAGGGAAAAGACACATTGGCGCTTTTGCCTACAGGCGGTGGAAAAAGCCTTTGCTACCAAATCCCCGGTTTGGCGAAGGAGGGAATTTGTCTGGTCGTGTCCCCACTCATCGCGTTGATGAAAGACCAGGTGGACAATCTCAAAGCCAAGGGGATAAAGGCGGCGGCCATCTATTCGGGCATGAGCTATCGCGAGATAGACACGACTCTGGACAATTGCATCTACGGGGACTTCAAATTCCTCTACGTTTCTCCGGAGCGGCTCAAGCAGGAGCTTTTCATCGAGCGGTTTCGGCAGATGAACATTAACCTGATTGCGGTAGATGAGGCACATTGCATCTCGCAATGGGGTTATGATTTCCGACCGCCCTATCTGGAGATTGCCGCCATTCGGCCTTTTCATCCCCGAGTAAATGTATTGGCACTCACCGCCTCAGCTACGCCGAAAGTATGTGCCGATATCATTGCAAAGCTCGAGATGAAAGCCCATCGGGAATTCCACCAAAGTTTTGCCCGAAAAAACCTGAGTTACAGCGTACGCTTGGTGGAGAATAAGCTTGAAAAAGGCATCGAGATTCTCAACAGCATTCCCGGCACGGCGATTTGGTACGTGAGAAACCGGCAGGCTACCCAGCAGATCGCCAAGGCGCTCTCGCAACTGGGGATCTCTGCAGCCGCTTACCATGCGGGTTTGTCAAATGCGGACCGCGCTGATCGACAGGAGGCTTGGAAGTCCGATCGCGTGCGGGTGATGGTCAGCACCAATGCGTTTGGAATGGGAATCGACAAGCCGGATGTACGGGTGGTGATCCACAGCGATCTCCCCGAAAACCTTGAAAACTACTATCAGGAAGCAGGCCGGGCTGGTCGGGACGGGAGAAAAGCGTTTGCAGTCCTTCTCGCCAATGAGCAGGATTTTGAGCAGCTGAGCACAAGGGCCGAGTTGGTGTACCCGCCGTTAGACTATCTGAAGAGAGTCTATCAGTGCCTGGCAAACTACTATCAACTGGCTGTCGGAAGCAATATGCTGAGCAGCTTTGACTTTGACATTTCGGATTTTTGCCAGACCTATGGACTGCAGGTCTTGGATACGTTCTATGCGCTCAAGGTATTGGCGGAAGAGGGTTTTGTCGAGGTCAACGAGAGCTTTTTTTCCCCGTCGCGCGTGCATTTCCAAGTTGATCCCAGCAGAATCTACGAAGTGCAGATCGCCTACGCCAAGCTCGATCCCGTGGTGAAGATGCTGTTGCGGACCTATGGAGGCAATCTTTTCTCGGAGTTTATCCGAATCCATGAGGGCAAGCTTGCCAAGTCTCTTTCGATGAAAGAATCTGAGCTGGTAAAGGCCCTCCTTGATTTGCAGAAGCTGGAGGTGATGGACTACGATCAGCGCAAAGACAAGCCCCAGCTCACATTCCTGACTCCTCGATATGATGCTGGCAAACTGCCCTTCAATCTTCCCCGGATTGCGGCTCGCAAGGAACTCACCCTTGAAAAGGCAAAGAGCATGGTCGCCTATACCCGCCAGTCTAAGCTCTGCCGCACGCAGTTTATTCAGGAATACTTTGGGGAAAAGACCGATGAGGTATGCGGGATTTGCGATGTCTGTATAGAAGCCAAGAAAAAACTGGCTCCCCAAAGCCAAGACGATCGGCTGAAGCAAAAGATTCTGGAAACTTTGGCCGAATCGGATGGGTTAACAGAGCAGGACTTGTTTTCGACACTCAAAAAGCCAAGATCCAACGCTAACCTCACCTTGCTACGCCAGTTGATCGAAGAGAATCAGATCATCAAATCTTCCAGCGACGGCATTTTGACACTATCCAATGGGTAACTTCTTTGACGATTTCTTGAAAAATATTTTTGGATCTCCGGAAAAGGCTCCGATGAAGGTCAGGGAGAACTTTGTGATCAAGGAATCTGAACAGAAAGACCTAGTGGACTGGATGGGATCCGAAAACTGCGAGTTTTTTTTTGCTTTGGTTTGCAAAAACTACCATTTCAAGCGGACGGGCATCAATGACAGTCCGCAGGTTCATGTATTTGATTCTCCCTATGCCAACGGGTTTGCGGTCACGTACCAGCCACCCTTTGACCAGAAATCATTTTCGCGGCTTTTTTTGGCTTTTAGCCAAAGGATTCTAGCTTTGGGTTATGAGCAGGTGAGCTTGGATCGGAAATTCGAAGAAATCAACGACCAGGTGAAGGTGAGCGAGAAATTTTACTTTAAACCTCCCCTTCAACTTCCGGCCGAGGGAGAGTTGATTTCTCAGCTATACGGAAATGTGGCGTTGGAGAAAGTGAGTGTTGACAATAAGCCCAGTTTTATCAAATTACTGGCGACGGTATATTCCGATCGTCTATACCAAGATGCCAAACCATTCGACCAGTTGATGGATCGAATCTTTGAAAAACATTCAGATGGATAGAATCAAGCTTAGAAACCAACTCGGAAAATACCGGACTCCCTATGAGGAGGAAGCGGCATTTATCGCTGATTTTGCGGAGCTCACCGCGGATCCTCTTGCCTACAAGCGGGAGCGGCTGGAGGGACACTTCACCGCATCTTCCTGGATCGCTAACCACGAGCGGACCCACACCCTCCTCACGCTTCACCGTAAGCTGGGGAGATGGCTACAGCTCGGAGGACATGCTGATGGCAATGAAAACCTCATGGAGGTGGCCTTGAAGGAAGCGAGCGAAGAGAGCGGTCTCACCTCTCTGCGCTTGGTCGATCTGACCATATTCGATATCGACAAACATATCATTCCCGAGCGGCCACATGTGCCCCAGCACTTTCATTTTGACGTGAGATACTTGCTGGAGGCGGACATCAACGAACCCCTTCAGATGAGCGACGAGAGCATCTCTCTGGCGTGGATCGCTTTTGATTCTGTCGTCGATATGATCGGATACAATCCATCTATCCTCAGGATGCTCGAGAAGACCAGCAAATCAGAAATACTCCTTTGAAAACAAGCCTGAATCCAGCGGATTTAAAAAGCGCTTTTCCATTTTCCACTCCTATACAGAT
>CAZTJM010000188.1:0-6812 GCA_964613865.1 uncultured Limnohabitans sp.
GGGTGCTGGTCGTGAATCTGCGATCAGAACATTGCAAAACGTAGGATTGGATGTGACCACGATCATCGACGTGACTCCAATGCCGCACAACGGTTGTCGTCCACCTAAGCGTAGAAGAGTTTAATTTTAAAAAGCTAACAGAATGGCAAGATATACAGGTCCTAAAGCTAAGATCTCCAGAAAATTCGGAGAAGCAATCGAAGGGCATAGCAAGGCGCTTCAAAAGAAAAACTACCCTCCAGGCCAGCACGGTCGCGGTAGAAGAAAGAAGCAGTCTGAATATGCAGTTCAGCTGGCTGAGAAGCAAAAAGCAAAATACATCTACGGTGTGTTGGAAAGACAATTCGCCAAGATGTTTGACATCGCTTCCAGAAAGTCTGGTATCACCGGTGAAAACCTCCTGCAGCTTCTCGAAGCACGCTTGGACAACACCGTGTACAGATTGGGAATCGCCCCAACTCGTCGTGGCGCAAGACAGCTTGTATCGCACAAGCACGTATTGGTCAACGGAGAAGTGGTAAACATTCCTTCATATACATTGAAGCCAGGTGACGTAGTTTCCGTAAGAGAGCGTTCTAAGTCTTTGGAAGCGATCACCAGCAGCCTCGCAGGCAAAGCAGCAAACAGATATCCTTGGTTAGAGTGGGATAATGCTTCTTTGGCAGGCAAATTCGTCAGTGTTCCTGGTAGAGATGATATTCCTGAGAATATCAAGGAGCAGCTCATTGTCGAACTTTACTCTAAGTAATTTTACTATTTTCAGCTAAAAACCAGAACGAGATATATGTCCATACTAGCATTTCAAATGCCCGAGAAAGTGGTGATGGAAAAAGCCGATGACTTTCATGGCTTGTTCACTTTCAAACCACTCGAAAAAGGCTATGGAGTTACCATCGGTAACGCCCTGAGGAGAATATTGCTTTCTTCTCTGGAAGGATACGCCATCACTTCGATCAAAATCCCGGGAGTGGTTCACGAATTCTCAACCATCGAAGGCGTAGTAGAAGACGTGACTGATATCATTTTGAACCTGAAGCAGGTGAGATTCAAGAAAGTGCATGAAGCATTTGACGGAAAAATCACCGTTGAAATCAAAAACCAGTCTGTTTTCACCGCAGGGGACATTGCTAAGTTCACTTCATCCTTTGAGATCCTCAATCCTGAGCTGGTCATCTGTCACATCGACGAGACCAAAAACTTCGAGATCGAGATCACCATCGAAAAAGGAAGAGGTTATCTACCAGCTGAAGAATCCAAACCCAAAGAGCAGGTATTCGGGCAAATCGCAATCGACGCCATCTTCACGCCGATCAAAAACGTGAAGTACAGCGTAGAAAATACCCGTGTAGAGCAGAAGACTGACTTCGAAAAACTGATCCTTGAAGTTTCCACGGATGGTTCTATCCACCCTGAGAAAGCTCTTCAGGAATCTGCAAAGATTTTGATCCAGCACTTCATGCTATTCTCCGACCAGACTATGGTCCTTGATTCTACCGGTGTAGCTGAGCCAGAGCCTATCGATGAGGAATTCCTTCACATGCGCAAGCTTCTCAAGACTTCTTTGAGCGACCTGGACCTTTCAGTCCGTGCGTTCAACTGTCTGAAGGCTGCCGACGTGAGAACTCTAGGAGATCTTGCAAGACTTGAGATTTCAGACATGATGAAATTCAGAAACTTCGGTAAGAAGTCTCTGGCTGAACTCGAGCAACTGATCCAGGAGAAAGGTCTGACCTTTGGGATGGACATTTCTAAGTACAAACTTGACGAAGAATAATATACAATGAGACACGGTAAGAAAATTAACCACCTAGGAAGAACTGCCTCCCACCGGAAGGCAATGCTTTCTAACATGGCAACTTCCCTGATTCTTCACAAGCGTATCTCCACTACGCTTGCCAAGGCAAAAGAATTGAAGAAGTTTGTTGAGCCCCTGGTGACCAGAGCTAAAGAAGATACCACACACAATAGACGTATAGCTTTCTCCTACCTGAAAAGCAAAGATGCCATCAAGGCACTTTTCGGTGAGGTGATCGAGAAAGTAGCTACTCGTCCGGGAGGTTATACCAGAATCATCAAAACTGGTTTCCGTCTGGGTGACAACGCCGAGATGTGTATCATCGAGCTGGTAGATTTCAATGAATTGATGCTGAAAGACGCTAAGCCTGCTAAGAAGACCACTAGAAGATCCCGTAGAGGAACTACTGCTGCCAAGGCCGACGCTCCTGCAGCTCCCGTTGCCGAAGCCAAGACTGAAGAGCCTAGTGCTCCTGAAGCTTCCGCTGAAAGCGAAAACGAAGAAAAATAAATTGAAGATCACTTTAAATATCAAAAGGATTGGACGCCCGTTCAATCCTTTTTTTATACCCAAACCCCTTATCCTCCTTCCCAAGAATTGGTTAACTTTGGGCAACTTTCAAAAAAATGATTAAGCAGAAAGCAACACTTCTTCTGGCCGACGGAACAGTTTTCCACGGCTCCCTCATTGGCAAACCTGGTACTAACGGCGGTGAAATTTGCTTTAACACCGGGATGACCGGATATCAGGAAATCTACACCGACCCCTCTTACACGGGGCAGATCGTGGTGACCAGCACGCCACACATCGGCAACTACGGAGTACATGCCGAAGAGATTGAGTCGGACCATCCCTGTGTAGCGGGAATCGTCGTCAATTCTTTCTCAGACGTGCACTCAAGACATGATGCCTCAGGCACCTTGCAGGATTACTTGGTGAATTACGGGATTACCGGTATTGCCGATATCGATACGCGCATGCTTGTAAGACACCTCAGGTCAAAAGGCGCTATGAACGCTATTATCAGCTCTGAGTTTGAAGATAACTTGGAAGGGCTAAAGGCAGAATTGGACAAGGTGCCCGATATGAATGGGCTGGAGCTGTCCTCGACAGTTTGTACTCAGGAGCCATATTTCGTAGGTGATGAAAAATCTGATATCAAGGTCGCCTGCCTGGACTTCGGGATCAAGAAAAATATTTTGCGCAACCTGGTTTCTCGTGGCGCTTATTGCAAAGTTTACCCCGCAAAGACCAAACTGGCTGAGATCCAAACTTGGGGGCCTGACGCCTATTTCCTTTCCAACGGGCCCGGTGATCCTGCTGTAATGGAATATGCGGTAGATACGGTGAAGGATATCCTCGAGACCGGTAAGCCGGTGTTTGGGATCTGCCTAGGCCATCAGCTACTGGCTGAAGCAGTAGGGATCAAAACCTACAAGATGCACCACGGCCACAGAGGATTGAACCACCCGATCAAAAACCTCCTCACAGGCAAGAGTGAAATCACCTCCCAAAACCACGGCTTCAATGTGGTGAGAGAAGATACCGAGAACCACCCCAACGTGGAAATTACCCACGTGCATCTGAATGACAACACCGTAGCTGGAATCAGGCTAAAAGACAGACCGGCCTTTGCCGTGCAGTACCACCCTGAATCCTCCCCAGGTCCCCACGACTCCCGCTACCTTTTCGACGAGTTCATCGCGCTGATAGACAAAAACTAATTTTCATAAACCTTTTAAAACTATGACGTTGATTCAATCAATTCATGCAAGACAAATCCTTGATTCCCGAGGTAACCCAACCGTAGAAGTAGATGTAGTCACCGAAAACGGTGCCTTTGGACGCGCGGCCGTACCAAGCGGCGCATCTACCGGTGTCAATGAAGCAGTCGAACTCCGTGACGGAGACAAAAGCAAATATTTGGGGAAAGGCGTTTTGAAAGCCGTTTCTAATGTGAATGACATCATCGCTCCAGAATTGGTGGGGATGGATGTTTTTGAGCAAAACACCATCGATCAGATCATGGTCGACCTGGATGGTACTTCTACCAAAAGCAAGCTTGGAGCTAACGCAATCCTTGGGGTTTCCTTGGCTGTGGCCAAAGCAGCAGCTATGGAAGCAGGCCAGCCGCTTTATCGGTACATCGGTGGAGTGAATGCCAACACCCTTCCTGTTCCTATGCTGAACATCATCAATGGTGGTTCTCACTCTGATGCCCCAATTGCTTTCCAGGAATTCATGGTTAGACCTGTCGGTGCTCCAAGCTTCTCTGAGGCTATCAGAATGGGCGCTGAGATCTTCCACAACCTGAAGAAGATCCTTCATGACAAGAACCTGAGCACTGCGGTAGGTGACGAGGGTGGTTTTGCTCCAAACTTCTCTGGAGGAACCGAGGAAGCTTTGGCTTGCATCTTGGACGCGATCTCCAAGGCTGGTTACAAGGCAGGTGACGATGTTACCATTGCTTTGGATTGCGCATCTTCCGAATTCTACAAAGACGGTAAGTACGACTATTCCAAGTTTGAAGGTCCAAGCGGAAAAGTTAGATCCCGCGAAGAGCAAGTGGCATACTTGGCCGAATTGACTGAAAAATACCCTATCGATTCTATCGAAGACGGTTGTGCTGAGGAAGATTGGGCAGGTTGGGCATTGCTTACTGCCAAAATCGGTGACAAAGTCCAGTTGGTAGGTGATGACCTTTTCGTGACCAATGTGAAATTCCTCAAAAGAGGGATCGAAGAGAAATCTGCTAACTCCATTCTGGTGAAAGTAAACCAGATCGGAACTTTGACCGAGACCTTGAATGCGATCAGCATGGCTCACAAGGCAGGTTTTACAGCTGTGATGTCCCATAGATCCGGTGAGACAGAAGACTCTACCATCGCTGACTTGGCCGTAGCTACAAACTGCGGGCAGATTAAAACAGGTTCAGCTTCCCGATCTGACCGTATGGCGAAATACAACCAGTTGCTCAGAATCGAAGAGCAGTTAGGCGAGTCTGCGGTGTTCAAGGGAAGATTGAAATAATTCGGAATCTTTCATTTAAATGGACAGCCCGTCTCTGGCGGGCTGTCTTTTTTTTGCACCATTTTTGTACCTTGAGCATGCAATACGATACGAGATGAAGAAGTTTCTGAAGTACAGCAGTAATTTTTACTTTCTGGCCATTCTGTTTTTTATGTTCTGGATGCTCTTTATCGACTCCAATAATGTGATCAACCATTTCCGCCTGAGCCTAAAGCTAAACCAGTTGGAAGACCAGAAGGAGTTTTATCGGGAGAAAAAGGAAAAAATCAAGACGGAACGGGAAGAATTGATGAGTAATCCACAACTACTGGAGAAATTCGCCCGTGAGAGATATTTGATGAAGAAGCCAACTGAAGATCTCTATGTCATTGTTGAGAAGTAGTCTACTCGCATTCGCCCTTTTTGGGGCTTTTTTGCTTTCTCACCAGGCATCCGCCCAACGAGAAATCTATTCCGATTCCATCCCCTTCAAGGATCGCCTTTATTTTGGAGGCAATCTGGGGCTTCAGTTTGGGACGGTGACCCTAATCGATGTGTCGCCCTTGGTCGGAGTGATGATCACTCCCAAGCTTTCCGGAGGTGTAGGGGCTACTTTTCAATACTATGATGACAATAGATTCTATGGGGCCGAAGGTACCTCCTACGGTGGTCGCGTATTTGGCAGGTACAATATTCTGCCAAACATTTTCGCCCAGATGGAATACGAGTCGATCAACTGGGAAGCCTACGACTATTTTGTGGAGGATTACCGTCGGACCTGGTCAAATGCACTATTTCTCGGAGCTGGATACTTTGCCCCTTTTGGAAATCGGGGCGGAGCCAACTTCACCTTCTTGTACAATGTCCTGCATGACAATCATAATTCCTACTACGCCGAACCTTATGTGATCCGTGTCGGTTTTGTCATGTGACCACATCAAATTCTGCAGAATGGACTCTTTGATCAAAAAAATACATCAGGCTCACCAAAACTCGTCTGATTTCCCCACTCCTAAGACCATTCACCAGTTTTTTGAAGACTTGCTTGGCTTGATGTTTCCCGAGTTTTCGGCACATAATATCCGGGAGGAAGATGCAGTCAGGTCGAATTTGGAAGAGCTCCAAGCTAGCCTCACCCATATCCTCTCCAGAAATCTACACTTGCATTCAGGAGACGGAGAACAACTCGCCCAGTCTTTTTTCAATAGATTGGAAACCGTCTTCGATTGGATTAATCAGGATGTGGAGGCAATGTTTGCAGGCGATCCTGCGGCAAAGTCGAGAGCGGAAATCCTTAGAAGCTATCCGGGATTTTATGCCATCTCGGCCTATAGAATCGCCAATCTCCTGCATCGCTTGGGGGTTACGCTCGTTCCGAGGATGATCACTGAGTATGCCCATAGCAAGACTGGGGTAGACATCCATCCAGGAGCTACGATCGGTCAATATTTTTGCATAGACCACGGCACCGGCGTGGTAATCGGAGAGACGACCATCATCGGAGATCATGTGAAAATCTACCAGGGAGTGACCCTTGGCGCCTTGAGTGTGGACAAAGCAGACGCTGATGTCAAGCGCCATCCCACCATAGAAGACCATGTGGTGATCTACTCCGGCGCGACCATTCTTGGAGGGAAAACCGTGATAGGGAAAAACAGCGTGATCGGCGGGAATGTGTGGCTGACCAAATCCGTAGCTCCCGGCTCCAAAGTGTACTACCAAACGCAAATGCACCACGAGGCAGGTACCGCTACTGATCTCTATATTTTCAAAAATGACTTCGAAGAACTGGGCGAGTAGGATTCGCTTCCCTGTTACAGGCGGCGTGGCTACTTCGCGTACAGGAGTCAAAGCAACATTACTATTTTATCAACAATCACATGAAACTCTTTGAACTGATAGGCAATACGCCCCTCGTAGAGCTAGAGCATATCCCGCAAAACCCCAAGGTGAAAATCCTTTGCAAGATGGAGGGACAAAACCCTGGTGGAAGTGTAAAGGACCGCGC
>CAZTJM010000188.1:6912-8359 GCA_964613865.1 uncultured Limnohabitans sp.
ACCGGTACGATCATGGGAGTTTCGCGGTTTCTGAAGCAGGTCAATCCGGAGGTTCAGATCGTCGGTACCCAGCCTACGGACGGATCCAGCATCCCGGGTATCCGCCGCTGGTCGCCCGAGTTTTTACCTGAAATCTTTGACTCATCAAGGGTTGATCGAGTGATCGACGTAAGCCAAGATCAGGCGACCGAGATGACCCGCCGTATGGCCAAAGAAGAAGGGATTTTGGCGGGAATGAGTAGCGGGGGAGCGCTTCACGCTGCGATCGAGCTTTCCAAAGAATTGAAGGAAGGGGTGATCGTCTGCATCACCTGCGATCGAGGCGATAGATATTTGAGTTCGGATTTGTTTGGGTGAAATAGCCCACAGTAGGTAAGCTTGTTTACCGAGCCTGCCGAGGTATGTCGAACCTAAACCGTGGAATTTTCGACAATCAAAAATACCGCCTCATCTTCCCAATTCCTCTTTGACCACCACTTTCGCATCTATAGCGTAGTAGGTGGGAGTGAAGTGTTTGGGGGAGGTCAAAAGACCCTAATCGCCCTGACATTATATACGTTGTATTTATCGTAAATAGTCTGCTCAAAATAGTCCGCGAAAGTCTGTCTCCAGGCTGCATTGTGGTTTTCGTACTCTGTAGAACTCCAATAGGGAGCCGTCGCATCTGTTGCAAAGCCTCCCACCAGGTCTTTTTGAAGATAGAGTTGGTTGAGCTCATCTTTACTGGGCAAAAACCAATCATCGTATCCTTCTAGTTCTAGGTTGAAGCAGAGAGCTGCGGCGGTATCGTTTGCCGGACAGCCTGAAATGATGTCCTTCGTATTTTGTTCCCCGTTTCCGATACCCTCTCCCTCAGCTCCTGGGATTTCTGTGGTTGAGCAGCCCCATTCCGCCTGGCCTTGATCGGTTTTCGCCGCAATGAGCCCATGCTCTCCGGAGGAATCCACATAGAAGATTATTCCTCCACCATATTCTTGGCCAATTCTGAATTTGGGTTCCTCCACGCAGCTTGAGATAACGATCAGTATTGGGATAATCAGTAATAATCTCATGGCAAATGGTTTTTAGTTTAGATGTTGTCTTTCGGGCGGATCAACTATCAGCCCTCCCTAGTCTATCATGCCTCAATATATCAAAAACCAAAGGCTCCTCATCTACCCAATGCCTCCTTCAACACTACTTCTGCATCAATCGCATAATACGTGGGATTGAATAGTTCTATAAATAGGATGATCTGAGCGCTTTTGGTCTTTAACGTTTCGGCGTCCTTACCGAAAACAAAGCCGCTCAGGTAGCTAGCATTCCGATTTGACAAATAAGATTCGTTTGAAAACTGCCTAAAGTCTTGTTTTTATGATTTTGATTACCTATTTTTTTATTAGTTTTTAACTCATTGTTTCACTTAACCTTTCATTTTTATGAGCAATTTAATTTCAGTTGAAATCCC
>CAZTJM010000189.1:0-8343 GCA_964613865.1 uncultured Limnohabitans sp.
TGTGGTATCTACCGCTACAAAAACCGGGACAACCAACTTGAGTTACTTTTTGACGGTCGTACCCATTTTGAAAAATTCAAAGAAGAATGGGAGTCGACTTTGATCGCATGGCTGCTTGAACTCGGGCAGCATGAGCAGTACGTGAAAACGATGCTACGCATGACGCTTCTTTACGACTCTGAGTCACGGGCAGACTGGGCAGAAAACCACTGTAAGGCCTTTATCAACCAATACTTCGATCTGAAAGTCGTCAAAAGACAGGGAGAGCTCAAGCTGAAGCTCGCCTGAGCGCAACCCATGGATTCCCGCCGCTTCCGACCAATCAGAAATTTGGACTCAGTAGATACTTGCTGTAGAAGTCGTCGATGACCTTCACAGCCTCAGTCGCATTGTCCACCACGGTGAAGAGTTCCAGATCTTCCTCGATGATGTAGTTGAGCCTGACAAGGAGCGTGTTTTTGATCCAATCCACGAGGCCTTCCCAGTAGGACTTGCCCACCAAGACGATAGGAAAGCGTCCGATCTTGTTGGTTTGGATGAGGGTGAGTGCCTCAAAAAACTCATCCAGTGTGCCGAAGCCGCCTGGCAATACAACAAAGCCCTGGGAATAGCGGATAAACATGACTTTGCGGACAAAGAAATAGTCAAAGTTCATTAGCTTATCCCGGTCGATGTAGATGTTGTTGAACTGCTCAAACGGCAACATGATGTTTAAGCCCACTGACTTTCCCCCCTCCGAATAAGCTCCTTTGTTGCCCGCTTCCATGATGCCGGGGCCTCCTCCGGTGATGACGCCGTAGCCATGCCTTACGAGTTTGGCGGCGATTTCTTCTGCCATTTGGTAGTATTCGTGGTCGCGGGGTGTACGGGCAGAGCCAAAGATCGAGACGCAGGGTCCAATCTTGGCGAGCTTTTCATAGCCCTCGACAAATTCAGACATCACTTTGAAAATCGCCCAGGAATCCTCGCTTCGGATCTCACTCCAGTCTCTTTCCTTGAAGGCTCTCCGAATACGTTCTTCGGCTTTTTTGTCTTCCAGATCGCTCATGTTGCTCATTTTGGTCCTTCAAAAAAACGATTCTCAGACTCAATAGGTGGTTTTTGTGAAGGATGAAAAACTAATGTTCTGAATATCAGTGAAAAAAAATGGTGAAGGACCGGATTTTTTTGGGTGAATCTCACTCTACTTTTGCATCCTTATTGTCTGAAATGAATCTATTCGAAAAATCCGAAGCGGTGAAGGAGGTCTTTCGCCAGCTTGAATCCGAATCCCGCCAATTTCAAACCGATGGGGGGCTGGCTTGCCTGTCTGGATGCGGATTTTGCTGCGCCAACCCGAAGATACCGGCGTCGCCATTGGAGTTTTTGCCTTTGGCTTTTGATCTGTATGAAAAGGGAGTAGCCGAGGATGTTGCCAACCGACTGGCTCTGCAGGATGAATTGGAAATCTGCGTCCTCTATAGATCCCAATCGGAGGATCAGACCAAAGGTTTTTGCGGAAACTACGGGGGCCGCGGATTGATCTGCAGGCTTTTTGGCGCTTCTGCCCGCAAAAACAAGTACGGGCAGAAGGAGCTGATCACTTGCAAGGTGCTCAAGACCAATAAGCCGCAGGACTACGCGGATGCGACCTCCCGCATCAATTCGGGGTTGGATATCCCCATGGCTATGGGTTTCTATACCCGGCTGTATGATGTGGATGAGTCGCTCACCACCCAATATCCCATCAACCAGGCCATTTTGGTCGCCCTGGAGCTGGTTTTGAGGTTCAAGTTTTATGAGGAGGCCGGCTAAAGAGACCTTCGGCGATTTTTTTGCTCCTCCGTTTTCCAGTATATTCGGAAAATGTTAGGGGAAAAAAGTCGTAAAAACCCGGATTATGTTGAAAATAGGCGAAATCGTCCAAACAGTAAAGGGAATCATTGAGGCCCGAATCGGAATAGTCAAGCAAGAAATCCAAGACGAGTTTGTTGGGATTTTGGCGCGTTTGATATTGCTCGTTTTGATCGGCAGCATGCTCCTGCTTGTGTTCCTTTTCCTATCGCTTTCCCTTGCATTTTTTCTGAGCCAAATTACCAAGAGTCCGTATCTGGGCTTTTTGATCGTTGCCTTGCTTTATTTTTTGGTAGTCTTGGCGATGATCCTTACCAGGGACTCTCTGCGTATCCAGCAGCGGGTCGAGTTGATGCTCAAAGACTTTATTTTTAAGGCAAAATTGAAATCGGAGCAAGAAGAAAAGGAAGAAAATGAGTAATAGAATGGATAAGACGCCAGAGGAACTCGAGCAGACGCTTGCCAAACAGCTGGAACTGCTGAAGAAGGAGTCTGAGGACTTGCTGAAAGTTGGCGCCGTGGTGGCAGTCGGCGCACTGCTGACCTACGGGATAGTCAAGGCAACGCGAAAGAAGAAGGTAAAGCCCACGGACAAAGCTATGGAGGTTCTCGAAAGAGAAGGCCTGCTCAACGAAGACATCAAAAAACGCCTGACCAAATCAAAAGGGACTACATTCTGGCCTAGCTTTACCCAAAGACTGGTGATTTTGGGCTTGGCACTAGCCAAAGACAAATTGTTCCATCAGATTTTTTCTTCTCCAGCCGAAGTGAAATCAAGTGAAAAGGGTAAGTAAACTCCTTAAGTCCCTCTCGAAAAACCGCAGAAAGGGACTTGCTTGGCTGATCGACCCCGAGAAAGCAAACCCAGTTCCACAATTTTCCTGGCTGAAGGACTCGACACTTGACCTGATCCTAGTGGGGGGCAGTGGCTTGGTAGCCTCGGTATTTGAGGAAACCATTCAGTCGCTAAAGCCACTAGCAGGCAAGATCCCGATATGCATTTTCCCAGGCTCCCATCTGCAACTGTCTCCCAAGGCCGACGCAATTCTGTTTATGAGCCTTATCTCAGGTCGAAACCCCGAATTTCTGATCTCCCAGCAAGTCAAAGCTGCGCCGCAAGTGGCTGGGATGGGCTTGGAGGTGCTGCCGACAGGATACCTGCTGGTAAATGGCGGAGAGCTGCTCAGTGTGCATTCTGTGAGCCAGACATTGCCCCTGTCAAACGGAGATATAGATTTGGTGAGGGCAACCGCATTGGCGGGGAAATTCCTTGGCATGCGCTATTTTTATTTGGATGCAGGAAGCGGAGCTAAGGTCCCAGTCAGCCCAAGTATCGTAGCCGAAGTAAAAAGATCCGTGAATTGTCCGCTTATCGTCGGTGGTGGACTGAATTCTCCGGAGAAGGTAAAAGCCGCATATGAGGCGGGGGCTGATTTGGTTGTGATCGGCAATGCTATTGAAAAAGACCCCGGCTTTTTGGCCGAGGTCCTGGATGTCAAGCAATCCTACAATTTTATTGAATATTGATCAGGGATTCCCTGCGGCGCATTTTACCGGCAGGAACGCCGTACATCATCTTGAATCGGCGACAGAAGTAAGCGGTGTCTTTGTATCCTACCTCTTTTCCGATATCCCGTATGGATTTTTTGGTGGTTCGTAGGAGCTCCACCGCTGCCTCCATGCGCTGGTATTCGATGTAGTCTTGGGGATTGATGCCCGTGAGCATCTTGAAGTATTGGCCCACATAGTCCTCGGATACATTTGCCACCTTGGCAAGTACTTTATTGGACAAATCCCCGCCGATATTCGCTTTGATGAAATTAAATAAGTCAATCAGCCTTGGGTCTTTGAAATAAGTCGAGTTGGTAGACAGCTCCTCGGTGAAGAGTCTGTTTTTCAAAATATGGCGGAGCAGCTCGATCACCAAAACTTCCGTCTGGGCTTTAAGCGATCTTTCTTTTCCGACATTGGCGGCTTCCAACTCCTTGATGATATCTTCCACTAGCGTGGTGATGCGGTCATTGAAGCGGATGATAAAAGGTGGGATGTCGAGGGAGTTGAAAAAGTTGACCACGTCAAAGACTTTAGACTCGAACTGCACCAAGGAGATGCAGTCGTCTTCACTGGTTTTGATGTCCTTGAAGCTGATACTCTGGAGGTATTTGCGCCTGTTGTCACCAAACTGCTCCATGTCCACTTCATTTCTCTTGGCTCCGGTGCCAAAGGTGACTTGAATTTTTTGGCCTTTGGGTACAAAGAGCACTTCGCCTTCATTGACCAGCTCCTGATCTTCGCCAAATTTCAGGGTGCCATGGTGGAGGAGGATGAGGCTGTTTTCGTTTTCTTCGTAGCCCACCACGCTTACAGGCTTCTCAATCTTGAAGTTGTTGCCTTTTAAAAATCGTACGTGGACTGATTCTATGACTTTGTTGTAATAATCCATGAAATCGGAGTAAAAGTTAATTCGCAAAAATATAATTTTTCCAAAGCGAAAACAGTAATATTCTATAAAATGCTAAAGGAAAATAAAAAAACAGAGATAAAAATTTGGAATTATACCGTTTCGGGGAATTTAACTATTTGATTTCGTAAGTTTTGATGAAGCTTTAATTGTGGTAACACGTCAAAAATCTCCACTGACAATCGCCTGAATACCCTCGCGGCTTGTCCATTATCTAGGTGATAAGATAAACCAAATTATCTGAGAATCCCCCTAGAGATGACGATTCGCTGAATCTCCGAAGTACCCTCATAGATCTGGGTGATTTTGGCGTCGCGCATCAATCTTTCCACATGGTATTCCTTCACGTACCCGTAGCCACCGTGAATTTGGACGGCTTCTATGGTCACATTCATTGCGGTCTCTGAGGCGAAAACTTTTGCCATGGCAGAGGCTTGTGTATAGTCTTTACCCTCGTCTTTGAGCCATGCGGCTTTATGCACCAAAAGCCTGGCGGCTTCTATCTGAGTGGCCATATCGGCAAGTTTGAATTGGATAGCCTGATGCTGGCTGATGGGCTTGCCGAAGGTTTTCCTCTCTTTGGAATAGGCAAGGGCCAATTCATAGGCTCCCGCCGCAATCCCGAGAGCCTGCGCCGCGATGCCGATCCTTCCCCCGTTTAAGGTTTCCATGGCGTAGGAAAATCCAAATCCTTCCTCTCCGATTCTGTTTTCAAAAGGAACTTTCACGTCCGTGAAAATCAGAGAATGCGTATCGGAGCCCCGGATACCCAATTTGTCCTCCTTTTTTCCGACCACAAAACCTTCCCATCCTTTTTCGACAATAAAAACGGAAATGCCTTTGTGTGCTTTTTGGGAATCTGTCTGGGCAAATACGAGATAGATTGAAGCGGAAGATCCGTTGGTGATCCAGTTTTTCACGCCGTTGAGCAGGTAGTGGTCCTCTTTCTTTTCAGCGACGGTTCTTTGGGATGTGGCATCCGAGCCTGCTTCGGGTTCAGAGAGGCAAAAAGCTCCCAAATCCTCGCCGCTCGCAAGTCGGGTGAGGTACTTTTGTTTTTGCTCTTCCGTACCATACTTTTCCAGGCCCCAGCAGACAAGCGAATTGTTTACCGACATTGCCACAGAGGCGGACGCGTCGATCTTGGACAACTCTTCCATTGCCAGGACATATGAAATCGTATCCATTCCTCCCCCGCTGTATTTGGGATCTACCATCATGCCCAAGAAGCCCAGTTCGCCCATTTTTCTGACCTGCTCTTTGGGAAAAACCGCATTGGTGTCACGCTCAACGACTCCAGGGAGCAACTCTAATTTGGCAAATTCTCTAGCAGCGTCCCTCACGGCAAGCTGCTCCTCCGATAATTGAAAATACATGGGGAATTATATTTTGGGTTTGACTTCTTCCCGAAAATATACCCCAAAAAAAAGAAAAGGGACAACTGCTTGCCCCTTTTCGGTTTTTATTTTTGCCGCTATCAATCGCGGTTGCCAAAGAAGACCATGATGTAGTAGGCGAGGGTCGCCAGAGAGGCCAACGCAGCGACTACGTAGGTCATGGCCGCCCAATGCAAAGCGTCTTTGGACATTTCATACTCTGGCTTGGTGACTATGTTGCGCGTCTGTACCCAAGCTAGGGCTCTGTTGGACGCGTCGAATTCCACTGGCAAAGTGACTAAGGTGAACAAAGTCATCACAGAGTAGGCGCCTACCACAATGTATCCGATAAACGGTACCGGTAGCCCCAGAGCAAAGCCACCGAAAAGAGAGGCGATCAAGACTACGTTCAGAATCTTTCCGGAGACGTTTTGAACGGGCACAAGTGCCGAACGCATCTTGAGCCAAGCATAAGACGTCGCATGCTGGACGGCGTGCCCGCACTCGTGTGCAGCCACTGCGGTAGCGGCAGCATTTCGTCCGTAATATACATCCGGAGACAGATTGACGGTTTTGTTCATCGGATTATAATGGTCGGTCAATTGACCTTCGACGCAGACTACCTGAACATCTTGGATGTTATGGTCGGCAAGCATCAACTTGGCGATTTCGGCTCCCGAGAGATTGGCTTGAAGTGCCGTCTGGGAGTATTTTTTGAATTTGCTTTTCAGCTTGCTGCTGACGACAAATCCAAGTATTGCAAATACGACAACGATTACGATAATCATTTTTTTAATGTTTAGCTGGGTGTGGATACGAAGTTAGACCTTGTCGGGTTTAATCCAAGCGGGTATTCTCACCATGATCAGCCAGCTAATAAAACCGGCTATGAGCACTAGGATTACCTGAGTACCATGGATGATCGCGGCGAAGATTTTCCCATCGGATTCCGACACGCCAAACTGTATCAAAATATAAGCCACCAGTGCGTGAAATGTGCCTATACCCCCTTGTACCGGGGCAATCATGCCAATAGTTCCCATTACCATCACCAACAGGACCTCTCCTGGTGTCAAGTTGGCAGTACTTTGGATTGCGAGCGATACGGTGTACATGGTGAAAAAGTAGATCACCCAGATCAAGATGGAGCTTCCCCAAAACCCCCATGGGTTTTTCAAGTCAGAAATACTCTTTATCCCAAATACGACTTGCCTCCCGAAACTTTGCGCCTTTTGAATGAGCCCGCTGTTTCTGAATTTTCTGCCGATATAATATAAGACCAATACGAATACTGCGACTCCAGCCAAGAAAATAGGGAGATTGTTCAACAGCTTTGTCCCGAGACTGTTCAGGTCGACCATTTCTCCAGCAAGGGATATAAAGAGTTGGTTTTCGACCAGAAAGGCTAGCAGGATGATTCCGATCAAAAAAAGAAGGTCAATGCTTCGCTCTACGATCACCGTACCGAGCAGACGCCCAATCGAGATTCCGTTCGTTCGGGACAAGACTCCGCAACGCGCAACCTCTCCTGCCCTTGGAATGAGAAGATTTACCACGTAGCCCACCATCACCGCGTGATAACTCCGGCCAGCGCTTACCTCTTTCCCCTCGTCAAAATTCATCAGTAGCGCCCATCTCCAGCCCCGGAGCCAATATCCAAAAAGGGAAACGACGAGAGACAGAAGAATCCAAATCCATTTGGAAGATTTTACTTGAGCTACCAAGTTCGTAAACTCGATGTCTCTATACAGAAGCCAAAAAATCCAAATAGCAAGTGTCAGCGACAGGGCTATTTGGATTCCTTGTTTGATTTTTGTTCGAGGCATTAGCTTATTTTGTTCCTTTCGTCAGGGAAAACCAAAACGGGTTTGAATTTTTTTGCTTCTTCAAAATCCATCCCCACATAAGCTATGATGATGATTATATCGCCTACAGCGACTTTTCTGGACGCGGGACCGTTGAGGCAGATTTCGCCGCTACCTCGCTCACCCTTGATCACATAGGTTTCAAGTCGCTCCCCATTGTTAATATTGACAATCTGCACTTTTTCATTTTCGATTAGATTGGCAGCGTCCATTAAATCTTCATCGATAGTAATCGAACCCACGTAATGCAGTTCGGCTTGGGTTACTCTTACTCTGTGGATTTTTGATTTTAATAGTTGGATTTGCATGGCAAAATGTTGGTTTGTTCAATAACAAAAGGACGCTAGCAGTAGGTGCTAAGAAACAAGCGGCATGTTGTCGATCAACCTGACATCTCCGATATACGCGGCGATGCAGATTGAGGATTTTCGGTTTTTTGAAAATTCGGAGTGGGCCTCAAATGTCTCCGGGTTTACGAGTTCGAAGTATTCCAGCTTCGCCAAAGGCTCGACTTCGAAATCTGCCACTACCTGCTTTTGAATTTCGGTCCAAGGTTTGCCTTGGAATAAGCTTGACTTGGCACTTTCCAGGCTCTTGAAGAGCATCAATGCCTTTTCTCTCTCGACCGGATTGAGTCGCACATTCCTAGAAGACATTGCCAGTCCATTTGGTTCCCTGTGGGTCGGTACAATTTCCAGCTCCAAGTCAAATGACAGGTCGGACACCAAGCGCCGGATGATTCCAACCTGCTGCAGATCTTTTTGCCCAAAAAAGGCTCTATGGGGTTTGATGATATGGAATAGTTTGG
>CAZTJM010000190.1:0-8319 GCA_964613865.1 uncultured Limnohabitans sp.
TCAAAGTCTGGACTGGTTTTATTAGCTCGTGCCGCTTGAGTTTTTCAGCAGACCCCAAGTAATCCTCACGGGAAGCTCCAGCATACACATCATGGTGGAAGTCTACTCCAGGGCTTTTTCGGAGAAAAAATTCGAGAAAAAGACCCACTGCATCATCATCTTCGTCGCCGTGGATGAGAAGAGAGACCCCAAGAAAGTGAAGCCATGGGTACCCAAAACGGAACAGGAAAAGAAACTCGAGGAATACGCTGAAAAGCTCAAAAAACTCCGTGGCGAGATCCACGAGGAAATGCGGCCGTTCTTTAACGAATAAAAATTTATCCCTCCAAGGGTTTTGAAACCTTGGAGGGATAAGAAGCAATCGATTCCTACTTTTTCAGGTCTTTGTCTACCTTATCCAAAAACAGTCCCTCCACATAGAACTGCCAGTCTGAGAACTTCAAAGCCTGATTGGCCAAGTGAACGTGATGGTCCTGGTCGAGGATGTAGTCAGCCGGTTTATTCAATTGCCGGGTTTTTCCATAGACGTTTTCTAATTCGCTTTGGATCGCCGTCCATTCCTCGCGCATCCCAGCCAATTTCGCTTCAGCTTGGGCCTTTTTTTCTCCACTGGGTTCATCCAGTTCTGCCAGCGTAATCAGCGCACGATTGGAAAATTGAGCTGCCTGAGCCACCTGTTCGTACACTTCCAAGGCATAGGTATTTCTTACGGCAAGCTTTTTGGACTCCTGAATCAACTGGAGGACGGAATCGATTCGAGCTTGATTAGCCTGGGCAGCCGAGACTTTTTCCGCATATTTTTGAGTCCAAGCACCTGCCGAGTCTGTATTTGGGAAGGGAATTATCGCGTCTTCAAGTGGGTTTTCCAGAGTCTTTACCCTATTCCTATCCTTCTTTTTGTCCAACAGGGCATTTTTCCAAAAAGCAACTGGTTCTTCGAGTCGATTGATGAATTCCATTTCGGCGCCAGCCAGAGCAGGTCCAAATGCCCGCTGTCGGTAGGCGGCATGCAGCTCCTCGGTGTTTCGCTTTTCCCCTGCCCAAGTATACTCTGCAAAAATCGCAATGCCCCTGCCATAGAGCTCAAAGTGCGGAGAGTCGTCGTCCCAAAGGGTCAGCAGCAAGCCGTCGGCTTTGTTCCGGATCGAAATCAGGGCAAAATCCCGGATATTGTTGGTATTGCTTTGGTCTTGGGGCAAGAGGTTCCAGCGGGTTTGTCCGGCGGTAGCACCCATGACTTTCAGGCCATTGTCCGCAAACCACTTCATGGCTCGAATGTTTCCCGGGGACTCCGGTGCGTCGTAGTTCCAGCGCATGTAAACGCAGTTTTTCGGAAACATCCCCACATACTCGTTCAGGTTAGTTTCATTGGCAGACCAGATGCTGTCCACCTGCGCCTCGCTCAGCTTTCCATTGTAGATCGAGTTGTACACCTCTGCATTTTTCAGCGGCATATCGTCCCAAAAGATTGGCGTGAGGCCTTTTTGAGCAGCGTACTCACTCACTCGGTTGAGCCAAGTAAGCTGCAACTCCAAGGGGGATTTCCCGCTATTTCGCCCTGTGGTGTGAACCTCATCCCCTCCCACGTGTAGATAATTGGCGTAAGGAAAGGCCTTCAGCGCATCCTCATACAGGTCAAACTGCACTTTGTAGGTGTTTTCATCCAGAGGATTAAAAGCCCAATCGCTTTGAGGATCGTCTCTGAGCGGCTTGTACTCGTCGTGTTTCAGAATAAAGGAAGCATGTCCCAATCCCTGCACCAGCGGGCTGATTCGGATATTTCGCGCCATGGCGTAGTCACTGATCGCCTTCCAATCCACGATGGAAAACGCATCCGAAGAAGCAACTTTGGGCTGAAGTTCGTAGCCCAACTTATCCTCCACTTCGACGATCACGGCGTTTATTTTTTGCGCGGCAAAACGATCCATCAGCTCGTAGTAATATTCTTTTTTCTCGAGATGGTGCTTCACATCCAGGTGTACTGCTCGGTACGCCAATGCAGGGGTGTCAGTGATCTTACAGAGGGGCAGCGGGGCGATTTGATCCTTCGCGTCTTCCAGCAGCTGGGAAACGGTCATCAAACCATACCAAAGACCGGCTTTTGAGCTCGCTTTGATTTCAACTTTGTCAGAAGAAATTTCGAGCTCATATCCCTCGGATGCTATTCCAGACGACGGTTCAAGAGCAAAAACAAGCTCCTCGCTTTCCAGACTTAGAGGATCCTTCCCGCTTACAAAGATGTCTTTGGCTCGCTTAAAAGATTCTTCGACATCGGAAATAGCCAGTTTAGAACTGCCCGTGATCTCGAAAGAGGTCGGGCTGGGCAAAACCACAAAATGAGCATCGGAGGTGGGTTGTGGTCCGCAGGCAAAGGCAGCGGAAAAAAGAACCAGAATACTGGCAAGTTGAAAGAAACGCATGGGTTATTTTGATTTTGGCCGAAAATAGGGAAAATGCCCGAATTGGCGATCCGAAATTCCGGAAGATGGCGCTATTCCATGACAGGTCTTTGATATTCCCCATTTTTGCCTAATTTTTAGAATCCATGTCCGGAATCTCCAACAGGAACAAAAAACCACAACAAACCCAAAATGCTGACACTTTTGATTATCCTGGTCGCCTTGGCCATGATCCTGATTGCCATTGTCAAGTTCGATATCCACCCATTTTTGGCACTCTTCGTCGGCGCCATCCTTTATGGCCTGATGATGCGCATGCCGACCGAACTTATCATCAAGTCTATTTCCGAAGGCTTCGGTGGGGTAATAGGAAGTGTGGGGATGCTGATCCTCCTAGGAGTAATCATGGGGACTTTCCTTGAAAAAACGGGGGGAGCGATTGTGATCGCCGACAGGATTTTGAAATGGATAGGCGAAAAATCAGTCAATCTTTCGATGATGCTAAGCGGATGGGTACTTTCTATCCCGGTTTTCGGAGACAGCACCATCATCATGATGAATCCGATAGCCAAGTCCCTTTCAGTCAAAAGCAAAATCTCATATGCCGCCACCATAGTCGCACTGTCGCTCGGAGCCATGGCCAGTCATGCGCTAGTTCCTCCCACTCCCGGGCCTATCGCCACCGCGGGAATCTTGGGGGCGGACCTCGGTCAGGTGATCTTTTGGGGAGTAATTGTTTCCCTGATTGCCCTGATACCGTTGTACATTTTTGTTTCTCGATTCGTAGTCAAAATCCCGCTGGAAGCAAAGATGGGTATAGACGAAAACAAACTCGAAAAGAAACAACTTCCTCCTTTTTTTGCCGCTCTGACTCCGGTCTTGGTGCCTTTGTTTCTGATCATTCTGGCCTCCATCGCCAATTATCCCACTCGTCCATTTGGCGAAGGACAGTTTTTCGTCGTCATTCAGTTTATCGGAACTCCAGTGATCGCATTGCTTCTCGGCGCAATACTTTCTTTCACTCTCCCCAAAAAGTTTGAAGTAAGGTTACTTTCCTCATCGGGCTGGATTGGAGAATCCATCTTGCTTGCCGCGCCTGTCATTTTCATTACAGGGGCTGGAGCGGTATTTGGCAAAATGCTGCAAAACTCCGGTGTCGGGGATTTGGTGACATCCAGCATGAGTGACGCTAACTGGGGGATCTTTTTGCCGTTTTTGATTGCTTTTGCATTGAAGACTGCACAAGGCTCTACGACTGTTGCCATGATTACCACAGCCTCCATCATTGCTCCCATCTTGGGACCGCTGGGCTTGGATTCGGAAACGATGAAGGTCTTTACGGCATTGGCCATCGGGGCCGGGTCCCTGGCAGTTTCCCACGCCAACGACAGCGGATTCTGGGTGGTCACCCAACTCTCAGGCATGTCGATCAAGCAGGGGAATATGTCTCATAGCCTAGGGACGGTTATTGCGAGCGTCACGGCAATCCTATCGATTTATGTTCTGACTTTGGTGGTAGGATAAAAAACCCACCGTGAATCTACCTCGCCGTCCAGCCTCCATCCACGGTCAGCATGGAGCCGACTAGGTATGTACCTGCTGCAGAGGCCAAGAAAATCGCAGCGCCTTGGATTTCCTTGAGTTCACCCCATCTACCCAAAGCTGTGGCGCCGACCACGAACTTTTTCCCCTCCTCGGTATCTGCAATCGGCAGGTTCATCTCGGTCAAGAATGGACCAGGGCAGATTGCATTCACGGTAATATTCCACGGTGCCAGCTCCAGTGCAAGGGCGCGTGTCATCTGCACCACCGCACCTTTGCTCGACGCGTATGGGGTTCTATTCGACAGCCCGACCAGACCCAAGGTGCTGGCGAGATTGATTATTGATCCTCCTTTTTGCTCCTTCATATAGGGCGTCACAGCACGGCTTGCCAGCCAAGTCCCGGTGACGTTGACATCCATGACCTTCGTAAAATCCCCATAACTCAGTTCATCTATCGCCCCGCGTATGTTGATTCCTGCCGAATTGATCAGAATATCTATGCTTCCAAAGGCGTCAAAAGCAGTCTTCGCCATGGCTTCCATTCCATCCTTGTCGGCTACATCTGCCGAGAAAGTCAGGGCCTTCACCCCGTATTGAGGGGCAATTTCAGCCGCTGCAGCATCCCCGTCAGCCGCATTTCTGCTGACCAATAGCACATTTGCCCCAGCTGAAGCGAGGCCGGCAGCCATTGCCAAACCGAGACCCTTGGTGCCTCCGGTGATGATGGCGGATTTGCCTTTGAGGGAAAAAAGTGAAATTCCTGGAAGTTGAGAGAAGTCTAGATTGGGCATAGGAGTAAATTTAGGTTGGAAGACCGGAGACCGAAGACGGAAGAAATTTTGTCCGATGTCAGATGACCGATGACTGGTGAATTGGAAATTGAAATTTATAGAAACAGAAACTAAGATCGAAATTCAAAACTCAAATGGAGAGTTGGGTTTTAGAATATGCTAAGCATTTCAGCACATTCTCTTCCTCATAGGCAAGCCTTTGCTCAGGACTTAAGTCTTTGACTTCAGGCAATGAGGTCGCATACGCATGATCTCTAACCAGCCTCAATGCCTTCGCAAGTTCTTGCGCAGAGGGATTCTGAAAGGTCGTCCAATAGCTTTCCTCCAAACATGGAATCTGAAGTGGGTCGCGGGTGATCATCTCCAGACTGAACGTAATCGAAGGGTTGTGTTTTTGGCAAAGTGAAACGGCTTCCTTGAGATCCACGATACCGGTACCGAGGGGCACCTCTGAAAGCAAAAAACCCTTCTCATAGCTTTTCACGCCCATGTCTTTGACGTGGGTGGAAAAAGCAAAAGGAGCCAGAGTTCGGATCACCTCCATGGGTTCCTCCAGCAAGGAGACGTTGTTTCCGAAATCCAAAGTAACCCCAACCCACTCACTATGCAGGTTTTGGATAATATCCTTTAGCTCGGCAGCTTTCCAGTCTTTGTGATTTTCGACGGCCAGTTTCATCCGGTGATTTGCCACGATGGGTTCTGCCAACTGGATCGACTTGATCGCATTTGATTTGAAACTGAGCCAATCGGCCTCGGTCTTGAAGGTTTCGTAGCGTCTACCACTGAGACATGCTGTTCGGAGCACTGATGCCCCGGCCTCCTTTGCTGCCAAAACTTCCTTCTCGAAGCGTGCTACATCCTCGGGATTTTTTGGAACCCCAATGCTTCCCTCCAGGTACATTCCGAGCTTTTCGCGCTCATCCCTCATTTTTCCGGAAAATTCCTCCGTCCAACCTCCAACCGTAGTCTGAATTCCGCCGGCACCTATGGAATGGCAATGTCTCATGAGATCGAGAGCATCCTTGAAACCTGGATACTTTTGGCTTTCGGCTTTGGAACCGTAGCGACTGTAAGAATGAACCACCACGCCCATTGGAACGCCTTTAAGGCTTTCCGGCAAAGCTGAAAAAGGAAAAGCAAACGCACCGGCAGCCAAGCCAGCTTTTTTCAGAAAATCTCTTCTAGATTCGAAATTGTAAAGCCTGTCCATAATTTCTGAGGTTTTGGATCTAAGGTTTGGAGACAGATGCGAGGCTTGCAATGTGTTTTTTCAGTTCTGCTGCAGACCAAGGATACACCCGGCCTTGGTTGAGATGACGGGTGGAGCTCACTGTCCTGCCGGTAACGGGTGGCGCTTGGTTGCCCCATTCATTTCGAATGTAGGTAAGAATCGCTGCGATGTCGCCATCGTCCATGGTCGAATGGGAAGGCATTACCGGGAGGATTTCCGGTGCATCATATTTTTTTCCAGAAACCTCGATCGGCCCTTCGATCCCGTGAAGGAGGATCAGGGAAAGCTGGACTTCGTCGCCATTGACCCAATCTGAACCCGCCAATGGTGGCCCCATTCTGCTCACTCCTTTTCCATTGCTCCCGTGGCAGCCGGCGCAAGAATTCAGATACTTTGTCCTACCTAGGGCAAATTGCTTGATCGCTTTCTCATCGAGTATTCCAGCCGCCAAAAGTTTGTTTTCGGGTTGGTACCCCGGCCAGGAGAAAAGGCGTTTGAGCATTTCAATTCTCGCTTCGTCCAGCAGCAAATCCTTCCTGTCAAGTATCTCCGGCCTTTTTTCAACCGCTACAAACCCGGGATCCTCGGCCTCAGCGCCCTTGATCGCAATCCCGCCTAAAATTACCTCTTCCTTCCAGCCTAGTTCGGGAGCGTTGGCTAGAGCCAAAAGCCCCGATATTTCCTCTGATTTCCCATTTTCCACGATCGCCATGGTGAGGGCTTCGAGAAGAATTTCCTGGCCTGGATGGGATTCAGTCCACGAGCCAGATTCCAAAATCGCTTGCAAAAACGCGTATTCCTCCCCTTGCAAGCTACTTAAGATCGCATCCCGAATAAGCCCTCGTTCGCCGTATTGATTTTGGATATCCACCAGCAGGCCAATTTTTGTGGCGCTGGATAAAACCTCTGCGCTAAGCGCAAGTTGGAGTGCCAGCTTTTCTGAAAGATTGGGAGGCCAAGTCAAAACCACCTCTTCCAACCTCTCCATTACCTTTGGGTCCTGCGACGCAAGCGTTTCGATCTGTCTCAAAGCGGTAGTCCTGAGCAGGTCCGAGTCGCTTTCCAGCACTCCCAGCAAAAGTTCCGGGTTTGATATTCCCATTCCTTCCAAAGTCCACAGTGCGTGAAACCTCCCCAACTCTGCCTTTCCGTGTCTAACCAATTCTTCTAAACCTGCGACCGACTCAGAATCATTTCTTTCTACCAAAAGTCGCTGCGCCATATCCCTATACCAGCCGTCCTCGTGGCTGAGATACGCAACCAATTCCGGTTGGCTCGCCTTGGAAAGCTTGGGCAAATCAGTCGGATCAAAGCCTTTTGGCACAATCCTCCAGATACGCCCCATATGCCCAGGGGCATCCAAACCCCGAAGCTTGGTCTGCTCCTTGAGGTAAGGCGTCATGTAAGAGCCGTGCTGCACGATGCCTTGATACATGTCCGCGATGTACAATCCCCCATCCGGCCCTACGGTTGCCTGCACGGGACGAAAGCGCTCATCAGTGGATGCCAAAAACTCCCGACCGGGATTGGGGTCGTACGCTTCCAACAAAATCCCATCTTCCTTGACCACGTTGCGCTTGATCAAATTACCGGCGTTTTCGAGGACAAAGACATTCCCAAAATACTCATCGGAAAAAAGCCCGCTACGATAGACAGTAGGCGCACAGGCTGAGGTAAACTCCAATAGCCGCCCTGCGGAGTCGAGCGTTCCCGGGATATAACCCCGGTTGATTGCCGGATTGGAACGGATAGGATAAATCCTGCGGTCTATGGTCAATCCATGATCGATGCCTGAAGATGGTTTGTGGTTTTTATTTCTGGACAAATAATTTGCCGGCACTAGGTCTCCATGTAGTTGGGACCAGTTATAGTTGTAAATCAAGCGTCCCTGATCATCCTTGGAAATCCCCCATTGTCCCCGAAACTCAGTGGAATCCCTAATCCAAGCTCCATTCTGAAAACGATAGCGCAGGCTCGACTTTGCGCTGTAATACCAATTGTCTACTCCCCTTACAAACCCATTGTCAGAATGCTCCGGAATGCCATTGGCGGCATAGGTCGAGTCCAAAAGTATCTTTGAATCGGCTTTCCAGTCTCCGTCCAGATCTTGTGTGATCCAAAGCGCATTATTCTCGGCCACCAAAGCACCAGACTTGAAAAGGCCCAAGGCCCTCGGCATGATCAGGGAATCGAGGTAAACCGTACGCTTGTCCATCATCCCGTCTGCGTCCGTGTCTTCCAAGATTGCCACGGAACCGACCGGTTGATGTTCCTCCGAACCCTCAATGTCGTTCATATAGCCTCGCATCTCCACGACCCACAATCTCCCATCCTCATCAAACTGAATGATTACG
>CAZTJM010000191.1:0-8280 GCA_964613865.1 uncultured Limnohabitans sp.
TGCAGTCCTTCAAGGACTTTTTCCAGCTGGATACCCCAGCAGAGAAGCGACGGGCAGATGGCTTGTTCAAAGTTTTCGCTGAAAACTTCCCAATCAGTGATTCCAGAGAGAATTTTACACTGGAATTCATCGATTATGCAGTAGACCCGCCCAAGTACAGCGTGGAAGAGTGCATAGACAGGGGACTGACCTATTCTGTTCCGCTCAAAGCAAAGTTGAGATTGCTTTGCCACGACGAAGACAACGAGGATTTCGAAACAATCGAGCAAGAGGTGTTCCTTGGCAATTTGCCTTACATGACCGAAAAGGGCTCCTTTGTAATCAATGGCGCAGAGCGTGTGATTGTATCCCAACTTCACCGTTCCCCGGGCGTGTTCTTTGCGCAAAGCAAACACACCAACGGTACCAAGCTCTACTCTGCCAGAATTATTCCTTTCAAAGGTTCTTGGATCGAGTTTGCGACAGACATCAACAATGTCATGTATGCTTACATCGACCGTAAGAAAAAGTTCCCGGTTACCACGCTCTTGAGGGCGATCGGCTACGGCTCTGACAAGGATATTCTCGACCTTTTTGGTCTTTCTGAAGAAGTGGCGGCGACTAAGGCTGCACTGAAGAAAGCGGGAGGAAGAAAGCTTGCCGCAAGGGTTTTGAGAACCTGGGTAGAAGATTTCGTGGATGAGGATACCGGTGAGGTAGTCTCCATCGACAGAAATGAAGTGTTGCTTGAGCGTGACACGGTTCTTACTGAAGAAGACATCGAAATGATCTTGGATTCAGGTTCCAAGTCCATCATTCTCCACAGAGAGGATGTGAACGTGGCCGACTTCTCGATCATCTACAATACTTTACAAAAAGACAACTCCAACTCTGAGAAAGAGGCGGTAGAGGTAATCTATCGTCAACTGAGAAACACCGAGGCTCCTGATGAGGCTACTGCCCGCGAGGTAATCCAAAGCTTGTTCTTCTCTGACAAGCGTTACGATCTTGGTGAAGTTGGACGTTATAGAATAAACAAAAAACTCGGACTGAACATCGAGCCTGAGAAGATTGTATTGACCAAAGAGGACATCATTTCCATCGTGAAATACCTCATCGGTTTGATCAACTCAAAGGCTGTAGTCGATGATATTGACCACTTGTCCAACAGACGAGTGAGAACTGTAGGCGAGCAGCTGTATAGCCAGTTCGGAGTTGGTTTGGCCAGAATGGCCAGAACCATTCGTGAAAGAATGAACGTGCGTGACAATGAAGACTTCAAACCAGTCGACTTGATCAATGCCCGTACGCTTTCTTCGGTGATCAACTCCTTCTTTGGTACCAACCAGCTTTCTCAGTTCATGGATCAGACCAACCCGCTGGCGGAGTTGACTCACAAGAGAAGACTTTCGGCTTTGGGTCCAGGTGGTCTTTCCAGAGAAAGAGCAGGTTTTGAGGTTCGAGACGTTCACTACACACACTATGGCCGTTTGTGTACGATCGAAACTCCGGAAGGTCCAAACATTGGTTTGATCTCCTCCCTTTGCGTTCACGCGAAAGTGAACTCAATGGGCTTCTTGGAGACCCCTTATAGAAAGGTAAAAGACGGTAAAGTCGGAATGAAGCCTGAGGAAATTGTTTTCCTTACCGCTGAAGAAGAAGACAACCATAATATTGCACAGGCAAATGCTCCTTTGGATGAAGCCGGAACTTTTGTCAACGAAAAAGTGAAGGCCAGATTCGAAGGTGACTTCCCGGTGTTGGATCCTAGCGAAATCTCCTACATGGACGTTGCGCCAAACCAGATCGTATCGGTAGCTGCATCCTTGATCCCTTTCTTGGAACATGACGATGATAACCGTGCGTTGATGGTATCCAACATGCAACGCAAAGCTGTACCATTGTTTAAAGCTGAAGCTCCAATCGTGGGTACAGTTTTGGAAGGAAAAGCGGCAATCGACTCCAGAGCTTTGATCATTGCTGAAGCAAACGGTGTGGTTGAGTATGTTGACGCGAAGAAAATCACCATCAAGTACGATCTGACTTCAGACGAGCTTTTGGTGAACTTCACCAACGAATACAAAACCTACGATCTGATCAAGTTCAGAAGAACGAACCAAGACACCACCATCAACTTGACTCCTTTGGTACTCAAAGGTCAGAAAGTAGAGAAAGGCCAAGTTTTGGTAGAAGGCTACTCCACCAACAAGGGTGAGCTTGCTTTGGGTAAAAACCTAAAAGTAGCCTACATGCCTTGGCAAGGTTACAACTTCGAGGATGCGATCGTAATCTCCGAGCGCGTAGTTCGCGAGGATATCTTTACTTCCATCCACGTAGAAGAATTCCAACTTGAAGTTCGTGATACCAAGCGTGGTGAAGAAGAATTGACTTCTGAGATTCCGAACGTGTCTGAAGAGGCCGTGAAGCATTTGGACGAAAACGGTATCATCCGTATCGGAGCCGAAGTGAAGGAAGGCGACATCATCATCGGTAAAATCACTCCTAAGGGAGAAACTGATCCGACTCCTGAAGAGAAGCTTTTGAGAGCGATCTTCGGTGACAAAGCTGGTGATGTGAAAGATGCGTCATTGAAAGCTTCTCCATCTCTAAATGGTGTGGTAATCGAGACCAAACTCTTCTCTAGACCTAAGAAGGACAAAGACAACAGAGCGAAGTCTAAAGCAGAAGTTGAAAAACTGAAGGCGAAATACTCCAAGGATCTTTTGGGTATCAGAGCCAAGATGATTAACAAGCTCGTGACCATTCTGGATGGCAAAACCTCTCAGGGTGTAAGACACAAGTTTGGTGATGAGATCATCAGCAAAGGCGTGAAGTTTAACCTAAAGAACATTGAAAACAACCTCTTCCCAGCCAAGAATCCTTACAGAGACGAGTCTAACTACAATGTTCCAGAGGAAGCAAACTTGGTTTCTGACATCATCTTGGATGACTGGACTGACGATGCGCACACCAATTCACTGATTGTGAAGTTGGTGAAGAACTACACCAATTCCAGAAACGAAATTTCTGGTCTGTTCAAGCGTGACAGATTTACGCTCGAAGTAGGAGACGAATTGCCAGCTGGTATCGTGAAGCTCGCCAAAGTGTACATCGCCAAGAAGCGCAAGCTGAAAGTGGGTGATAAGATGGCGGGTCGCCACGGTAACAAAGGTATCGTTGCCAGAATCGTAAGAGACGAGGACATGCCATTCTTGGAAGATGGAACTCCAATGGACATCGTGTTGAACCCACTTGGGGTACCTTCCCGAATGAACATAGGACAGATCTTCGAGACTGTATTGGCTTGGGCTGGTCAGAAGACAGGCAAGAAATTCGCTACACCAATCTTCGATGGAGCTTCTTTGGAAGAAGTTTCTGCGGAATTGGAAGCGGCTGGAGTGCCGGCTTACGGACGTACCTACCTCTACGACGGTCTTTCCGGAAACAAGTTTGACCAGCCGGTCACTGTAGGTGTAGCCTACATGCTGAAACTGGGTCACTTGGTTGACGACAAGATGCACGCCCGTTCCATCGGTCCATACTCGCTCATTACCCAGCAACCATTGGGTGGTAAGGCGCAGTTTGGTGGACAGCGTTTCGGAGAGATGGAAGTGTGGGCACTCGAGGCATTCGGTGCATCCCACGTACTTCAGGAGATCCTGACTGTCAAGTCTGATGACGTAATCGGTAGAGCAAAAGCTTACGAAGCTATTGTGAAGGGTGAAAACCTTCCTAAGCCAAACATCCCTGAATCATTCAATGTATTGGTTCATGAGTTGAGAGGCTTGGCTCTTGAAATTACCCTGGATTAATTTGGCTCATGGGGCGGGCGACCGCCCTGAACATATCTCAAAACATTATGTCGTTTAGAAAAAATAAAAAACTCAACAACGATTTCTCCCGAGTGACCATCAGCTTGGCCTCTCCAGAATCCATCCTGGACAGCTCCAACGGTGAGGTAACTCAGCCAGAGACCATCAACTACAGAACCTACAAGCCTGAGATGGGCGGTTTGTTCTGCGAGCGAATCTTTGGTCCGGTCAAAGACTGGGAATGTCATTGTGGTAAATACAAGCGCATCCGTTACAAAGGCATTATTTGCGACCGTTGCGGTGTGGAAGTGACTGAGAAGAAAGTTCGTCGTGAGCGAATGGGACACATCGAATTGGTGGTACCGGTAGCACACATCTGGTACTTCAAGTCCCTTCCAAACAAAATTGGCTACCTGCTGGGCCTACCTACCAAGAAGTTGGACCAGATCGTGTACTACGAGCGCTATGTCGTAGTGCAGGCTGGGGTGAAAGCTGAAGAAGGTGTGCAGTACCTCGACTTCCTCACCGAAGACGAGTACTTGGACATCATGGACAAGCTTCCAAAGGAAAACCATACTTTGGATGACGAGGATCCTACTAAATTCATCGCCAAAATGGGTGCTGAAGCTTTGGAGATGTTGCTGGCAAGATTGGATCTGGATGATCTTTCTTATTCCCTTCGTCACCAAGCCGCTACCGACACTTCACAGCAGAGAAAAGCAGAAGCTTTGAAGCGACTTAAAGTGGTTGAAGCATTCCGTGATGCCAGAACTCGTATCGAAAACCGTCCTGAGTGGATGGTAGTAAGAATGGTTCCTGTAATTCCGCCGGAATTGCGTCCATTGGTTCCTTTGGATGGTGGTAGATTTGCTACTTCTGACTTGAACGACTTGTACAGAAGAGTAATCATCCGTAACAACCGTCTTAAGAGATTGATCGATATCAAAGCTCCAGAGGTGATCTTGAGAAACGAAAAGCGTATGCTACAGGAAGCTGTGGATTCACTTTTCGACAACTCCAGAAAAGTAAATGCGGTAAGATCCGATGGAAACCGTGCCTTGAAGTCACTTTCCGACATGTTGAAAGGTAAGCAAGGTCGATTCCGTCAAAACTTGCTCGGTAAGCGTGTGGATTACTCCGGTCGTTCTGTAATCGTAGTAGGTCCAGAATTGAAGCTTCACGAGTGTGGTCTTCCTAAAAATATGGCGGCAGAACTTTTCAAACCATTTATCATCAGGAAACTGATCGAAAGAGGGATTGTGAAGACCGTAAAATCCGCCAAGAAAATCGTGGATCGTAAAGATCCAGTGGTTTGGGATATTTTGGAAAACGTGTTGAAAGGACACCCTGTGCTCCTAAACCGTGCCCCAACTCTTCACAGATTGGGTATCCAGGCGTTCCAGCCAAAATTGATCGAAGGAAAAGCAATCCAGCTTCACCCATTGGTGTGTACTGCATTCAACGCCGACTTTGACGGTGACCAAATGGCGGTTCACGTACCACTTGGACATGAGGCGATCTTGGAAGCTTCTACTTTGATGCTTTCTGCTCACAACATCCTTAACCCTGCCAACGGTGCTCCGATTACGGTACCATCACAAGACATGGTTTTGGGTCTTTACTATGTGACCAAAGGCAAAAAATCAACTCCTGAAGAGGTAGTAGCTGGCGAAGGCATGACTTTCTACAGCACGGAAGAAGTGATCATTGCATTGAACGAAGGCAAAATCTCCAAGCACGCGAATATCAAGTGTAAGGTGAAAGTGAGAACTGCCGAAGGCGAGATCAAAGATCAAATCATCGAAACTGTTGCTGGACGATTGATCTTCAACCAGTTCGTGCCTGAGGAAGTTGGTTATGTCAACGAACTATTGACTAAGAAAAAGCTTCAGCAGATTATCGCTGAGGTAGTAAAAGTTTGTGGTATCGCCCGTACTGCGCAGTTCTTGGATGACATCAAGCATCTAGGATTCCAGATGGCATACCAAGGAGGTCTTTCTATGGGTCTTAACGACGTTATCATCCCAGAGGAAAAAGAGCCAATGATCGCGAAAGCGAAAGAGGAAGTGGACCAAGTATGGAACAACTACCTCATGGGTCTGATCACCGATAACGAACGTTACAACCAAGTAATTGATATCTGGACTCGTACCAACTCTCATTTGACTAACAATCTGATGAAGAAAATGGAAGAGGATAAGCAAGGATTCAATGCCATCTACATGATGATGCACTCAGGAGCCCGTGGTTCCAGAGAGCAGATCCGTCAGTTGGGTGGGATGAGAGGTCTGATGGCTAAGCCGCAGAAAAACCTTCAAGGTTCTGTTGGTGAAATCATCGAAAACCCAATCCTTTCAAACTTCAAAGAGGGTCTGGATGTATTGGAGTACTTCATCTCTACTCACGGTGCTCGTAAGGGTCTTGCGGATACGGCTTTGAAAACTGCCGATGCGGGTTACTTGACCCGTCGTTTGGTAGACGTAGCGCAAGATATGATCATCACCGAGGAGGATTGCGGTACCTTGAGAGGTCTGGTGGTTCAGCCGTTGAAAGACAACGACGAAATCGTCGAGCCGCTTTCTGAGCGAATCCTCGGAAGAGTTTCTGTACACGATGTGTATGATCCTGTAACTGATCAATTGATCGTTCCTGCTGGAGTTGAAATCGGTGATGAGGTTGCCAAGATGGTGGATGAGTCCGCAATCGAAGAGGTAGAAATCAGATCGGTCTTGACTTGCGAAACTCGTAGAGGTGTCTGTGCGAAGTGCTACGGAAGAAACTTGGCTACTGGTAAGATGGTACAGTCCGGTGAGTCTGTTGGTGTAATCGCCGCGCAGTCTATCGGTGAGCCAGGTACCCAGCTTACTTTGAGAACCTTCCACGTGGGTGGTACTGCTTCCAACATGGCGGTAGACGCATCCATCCCAGCGAAGTTTGATGGGGTGATCGAATTCGAAGAAGAACTGAGATTCATCGAAACTACCAACAAAGACGGTGAGGCAATCACCATCGTAATGGGACGTTCCGGTGAGATCAAGATCAACGATGCGAAGACTGGAAAGACTTTGGTGTCCAACCACGTACCTTACGGTGCATTGTTGAACGTGAAAGACGGTCAGAAAATCTCCAAGGGCCAATCTCTATGTACTTGGGATCCTTACAACGCGGTTATCCTTTCTGAATTCGACGGTGCCGTTGAATTCGAGGCGATCGTAGAAGGCATCACTTACAAAGAGGTAGCCGATGATCAGACCGGTTTCCGGGAGAAAGTAATCATCGAGACCAAAGACAGAACCAAAAACCCAGCGATCGTCATCAACTACGGTGAAGATTCCAAGGGATATAACATTCCTGTTGGAGCTCACTTGGCGGTGGAAGTTGGCGAGAAAGTAAAAGCTGGTCAGATCTTGGTTAAGATTCCAAGATCGGTAGGTAAGACTCGAGATATTACTGGTGGTCTTCCGCGAGTGACTGAATTGTTCGAAGCACGTAACCCATCCAATCCGGCTGTGGTTTCAGAAATCGACGGTGTGGTGACTTACGGTGGCATCAAGCGTGGTAACAGAGAGATCATCATCGAATCCAAGGACGGCGTGATCAAGAAATACATGGTATCTCTTTCCAAGCACATCCTGGTTCAGGAAAATGACTTTATCCGTGCTGGTGAGCCGCTTTCTGATGGTGCGATCACTCCAAATGACATCCTTTCCATCAAAGGACCAACTGCGGTGCAGGAATATTTGGTGAATGAAATCCAGGAAGTTTACAGACTTCAGGGTGTAAAAATCAACGACAAGCACATCGAGGTAATCGTATCCCAGATGATGCAGAAAGTTGAAATCCTTGATGCCGGTGACACAGGATTCCTTCAGAACCAAGTCGTGGACAAGTGGGCTTTCCGTGAGGAAAACGACAACATCCTCGATAAGAAAGTGGTGATGGACGCGGGAGACTCTTCTACTTTGAAGCCTGGTATGATCATTTCTGCTAGAAGATTGAGAGACGAGAACTCCAGCCTGAAGCGGAAGGATTTGAAACTGGTGCAGGTGAGAGATGCAGAGACTGCTGTTTCCGCTCCAACCTTGCAGGGTATTACTGCTGCTTCTTTGGGTACTGAGTCCTTCATCTCCGCTGCTTCTTTCCAGGAAACTACCAAGGTACTTTCCGAAGCTGCGATCAGAGGCAAGCGTGACGAATTGTTGGGTCTGAAAGAAAACGTAATCGTGGGTCACTTGATCCCAGCCGGTACCGGACAGAGAAGATTGCAAAATCTGATCGTCGGTTCTCAGGAAGAGTACGAGAAACTTTCTGAAAACATGGAGAAAACCTCCTCCAGAAGATCCAGTGAAGCGATTCTTTAATCAAAATTGATTTGAACATAAAAGGCCTGTATGTCGTGTACAGGCCTTTTTTAATCCAAAAAAAATGGAAGACAACAACTAGGTTTTCGTTGCGTGCGAAGCACGAACAATGAAACCGCTGTGTGTGC